>CAZPHL010000020.1:0-31140 GCA_964586465.1 uncultured Sangeribacter sp. | reverse complement strand
CATAAGCCAGCAGATTTACAGTCTGCCCCATTTGGCCACTCTGGTATTCGCCCTTCTGAAAACACCCCGGGATTTACATCCTCCCGGGCTATTCCCGAAATCGAGTGCAAAGTTACAGCTTTTTTTATTACACTCCAAATTTTTCAGCAAAAAAATTCATTAAAATTTTACCTTCTTTGAACTTTAGAGCGTTAATAAACGTTTAAAAAGCTTGAAGTCACTCTTTTATAATTTATGGAGTTTCCTTCTGCAGTTTTGCACATATTATGTAACGAGTCTGTGCAACTCACCTATCGCTTTATCTTCTGGCAGATTTTATTCCACTGTCACTGACTTAGCCAGATTTCTGGGCATATCTACGTTCTTACCTTTGTTGATGGCTATATAGTAACTAAGAAGCTGCAGCGGTATGCTCGTGATTATCGGTGTAAGACATTCCGGCATTTTCGGAACCTCCAGAACATGATCTGCTATATTCCTTATCAAGGTGTCGCCTTCTGTCACTATCGCTATGATTGAGCCGCCTCGTGACTTTACCTGCTGAACATTACTTACTATCTTTTCGTAAAGATGGTCGTTTGGAGCTATTATAACACTGGGCATCTCCTCATCTATAAGCGCGATCGGACCATGTTTCATCTCCGCTGCCGGATAGCCTTCCGCATGTATGTAGGATATCTCCTTTAGCTTCAACGCTCCCTCGAGTGCCACCGGATAACTGTAACCTCGTCCAAGATACAGGAAGTTACGTGCATAAGTATATATAAGCGACAACCGCTCTATAGTGTCGTTCAGCTTCAGCACCTCTCTTACCTTATCGGGTATCTCAAGTATATGACGACCGAGTTCCTCCAGTTCCTCTTCAGGCATTGACTTCTTCGCCTGTGCTATAGAAGCCGCAAGCATCGTGAGCACCATAACCTGACCGGTAAATGCCTTGGTGGAGGCTACTCCTATCTCAGGCCCTACATGGATATATGTACCGCTGTCGGTCTCTCTCGGTATGCTGCTTCCCACCACATTGCTGACGCCATATACGAACGCCCCCTGCTTTTTCGCAATCTGGATGGCGGCAAGTGTGTCGGCCGTCTCTCCACTCTGAGATATAGCAATGACTATATCACGGTCATCCAAAACAGGATTGGAATAACGGAATTCACTCGCATATTCCACCTCTACCGGAATACGGCACATATCCTGCAACAGATATTTGCCTAAAAGTCCCGCATGCCATGATGTTCCACATGCCACAATCACTATACGTTTTGCATTAAGGAACTTATCAATATTGTCAAGCACGCCGTTCAAAACAAAACGTTTACCCTTGTCGACCACACGGCCTCTTATACAATCGCGCAATGTATTGGGCTGTTCGAATATCTCCTTGAGCATAAAATGAGGATATCCCCCTTTCTCAAGCTGAGAAATACTCATTTCAAGAGTAGTGACATCAACCTCGCTCTCTTGATTCTCAAGATTCAATATCTTTAAAGGTTTACCCCTCTCGATAACCGCCATCTCCTCATCCTTCAGATATACACAGTCTTTTGTAAACTCTACAAAGGGAGTGGCATCCGAAGCAAGGAACATCTCGTCTTCTCCTATGCCTATCACAAGGGGAGAACTTTTTCTGGCAGCTATAATACGGTCGGGATTATCTTTTTCAATCACCGCGATGGCGTAAGCGCCTACTACTTGTTTAAGGGCCTCTCTTACTGCCTCCAGCAACGAGCAATTATTTGACACACGAATATATTCTATCAGCTGTACAAGCACCTCCGTATCAGTCTCGGAATGGAACTTACATCCATGTTGAGACAAAGCGTCTTTCAACACCTTGTAATTCTCAATCGTACCGTTGTGGACTAATGCCAGATTTCCGTCTTCGCTGAAATGCGGATGAGCATTGCAATCGTTGGGTTCCCCATGGGTGGCCCAACGGGTGTGAGCAATGCCTACTTTTGCATCAAGGTCTTTATCCTGACAATAAGCCTCGAGATTGCTGACTTTACCCATTGTCTTGTACACATTGAGTTTTCCGTCAGGATTAACGAGGGCAAGCCCGGCGCTGTCATAGCCACGGTATTCAAGGCGATGGAGACCTTTGATAAGTATGTCATAGACATTCCCGTCTCCGATATAACCTACAATTCCACACATATTAAGTATAGTCTTGATCCGGTATTAGTCATTATCCCGGAAGTATTGTTTTCAAATTTTAAATTTGCCGACAAGGCCTCTTTAAGAACTACCGACAAGCGGTATAATTTCTTTTACTCCTTAGTTTATAATTATACCGGAAAAAACCAAATATACAGGTAAGTCATAAGGAGCTCTTCTCGTTTTTGTGAAGTGGACACATAAAAACGGCATTTATGTCATCCCCTTGTACTATTCACAACGACTAATCCTTTATTTTATTGTCAAAATTATTTTTTTAGGGTTCTTTAAGATATGGAAAGAAGCCCGGCCTTACAGCAATCTGATGCTGTCTGACCGGACTCCCTGGCATTTGTAATTTCTTTAAAAATGAATAGCGTTTTTATTTCACTTCTTCACCTGCACCAACTGCTATCACACCTGCCGAATCAGTAGAAGGCATGTCTACTATCGCACCCACAGCATTGGAAGTGGTGTCGACCTCTGCCCATGCCGGAGCATTAAACCAGGTGCTGGATGCTAATTTCTTTATTGTCTCCACATTCTTCTCACCTATCTCCTCTTCTGTGCAGTTACCGAGAACATTGCTGAATTCCTGTAGATATTTCTCCTTATCGGTCAGTGAGGCAAGCTGATCGGTGAGAGCACCGGCTTCTTTAGAATCGGCCGGCAAAACATTTATCTTATCCTGAATCTGCTGCGCTTTTTCTGCATATTTAGCACAATAGTCGATTATCACTGAATAATCTTCCTGTGAGAGTGAGGCGCCATCTTTAATCTTGGAGGCCACCGAGGCAGCATGGTCAGCACTTCCACAAGCCGCCATCAGGAAGCAAACTGCCACAAAGGCAAAAAATTTCATAATTTTCATAATTGTCTATTTTAGATATTTAAACATTAAGAATTTCATCTGCTCAGAACTCGTCCCCCAAGGGGTTGAGGGCCGAATCTCGAAGTTTATACAATAATTGTTTCTTGATTGACGGATCGTCTCTCAGAAGTGTCGACAATTCCCAATGATGACCCGCTTCTTCGCGCAACAGTGGTGAGGTGGCATCTACATTAGCTAAATTCCATGTCAGCAAAACCGTCTTTATCTTCAATGCTTTCAGTTTTCTGACAAGCATCTCGTGATCGGCGTCGCCGGTAATGAGCACTACGTAATCAAACTTTCTGAAAGTGGCAAGTTCGTATGCTTCAAGAGCAAACCACACGTCAACACCTTTTTCTATCACCTGCAGCACCCCATCTTTTTCCATCTCCCTGAGATGTTTATAATGGAAAATCACATCGTTCTCTATAAGTGTATCCTCAAACTTACGCTCATTGTAGAGAAGATGTTTGTCATAGGCCTCCTTTACCCGGAATCTTCCTCTGAAATAATGTGCCTCTGTGATCTGACAATTGGCGGGATCGACTCCTTCTGTCACTGCAAGACGTTCACATATAAAATCAAACAGCGACCTGACTCTGATAATCGAGCTCTCAATTGCTTTCAATGCCCTGTTGACTTTGGCATAGTAGCCGCCGTCTATAAATACTCCTATGGAGAGATATCCTAACATAAATCTTTATTTTTATATCTTGCCGGCCTGTCAATTTTCACTGCCCGCTTATATTGTTATAACTTTTCATTCCTTATTTTGTTCATGTTCTTCTGACACTAAAACTATATTATTTAACCCTTTTCTGAAATTATTCTCCTTGTCCGCCGGATAATTTTAACCGTTGTCTCCACACTATTCAATCGATTTCTCCTTCTACTGAAAATATTTTTGTAATTTTGCGGAAAACTGACTATTCCATGAGAACGAACTATTTCAAAAATTTAATTTTACCGGTTTTATTTTTGGCTATGGCTCCTTCGATGAGCGCCCAGATTATGCCTTGGGAAAACCGGACGGATGATAATGCCGATCCATTCGCAAAGACCACAGGCGCAAGCAACGGCACTCTGCATCTTGAAGATGTTGTGGGCGGCCGACTGATAAATGCACGGGGTGCCGGACGCCTTAACTGGCTTAAAGATGGAGAACGTTATTCCAGACTGGAACCCAACTCCGCTACCGGAGGCCAGGATGTGGTGGCTTACCGCGCAAAGGATAACAAGAGGGAGGTTATCATCCCCTCTACCATGTTTAAAGATAAAGAATCCGGAAAAATCATACCCATACGGAGCTTGACCTGGAGTGACGATAATAATAAAGTGCTCGTCTACACCAACACCCGGAAAGTATGGCGATATGATACAAGAGGTGATTATTGGGTTCTTGACCTGAAAACCGGTGACTTCCATCAGCTCGGGAAAGGGATGCCTGAATCTTCGCTGATGTTTGCCAAATTCTCACCGGATGCCACAAGAGTGGCCTACGTCTCGGGTAATAATATTTATGTCGAGAATATTTCGGACGGTACGATCACTCCTGTCACCACCGATGGTAATGATAAAATCGTCAATGGAACTTTCGACTGGGTATATGAAGAGGAGTTCAGCGCACGCGACGGATTCCGTTGGAGTCCCTCAGGTGAATATATCGCATATTGGCAAAGTGACACCGACGGAACCGGCTGGTTTGATATAATCAATAATGTGGATTCCATCTATTCCACAATCCAACATTTTCCCTACCCCAAGGCCGGCACCACCAATTCTGCCGTGAAAGTGGGCTATGTTCCCGCTTCCGGCGGTGAGACTGTATGGCTTGACATCCCAGGCGATCCGCGTCAGAATTATCTTCCTCGTATGGAATTTTTACCGGGAGAGGAGGAATTGATGATCCAACAGTTGAACCGTCAGCAAAATACCAATAAAGTCTGGTTGGCGAAACTTGGAGAGCAACCGAAACACGTCTTTACCGACAATGACGCTGCTTGGCTCGATACTAACGATAATGTTATTTGGCTCGACAATAATAACTGGTTCACATGGGAAAGTGAACGTGACGGATGGAGACATCTCTATAGAGTGAGCCGTGACGGTAAAAAAATTGAGCCTGTCACAAAAGGTGATTTCGATTACATACAACCTGTCGGCACTGACCTCAGCAAGGGCATTGTTTATTTCATTGCTTCTCCCGATAATTTCACCCAGAGGTATCTTTACAAAGCCTCGTTATTCGGAGATGGGTCAGTCTCAAGGCTAAGTCCGGCTGACGAAGCGGGTCAACACCGATATGACATGTCGCCTACCGGCAAATGGGCAGTCCATACTTTCAGTAATGCCGCTACCCCTCCCGTGATCGACATGGTGAGCTTCCCCGCCCATAAAAGCGTGAGGATAATCGAGGATAATGCCGAGGCACGAAACAGATATGAGGCCCTCAATTTAAATCCGAAAGAGTTCGTGAAGGTCAAATCGGGAGATCTCACTCTGGACGCTTGGCTTATCAAACCGAAAGATTTCGACCCGACGAAAAAGTATCCTATGATTGTAGAGGTCTATGGAGAACCGGCCAGCTCCACGGTGCAAGATGTCTGGGGCGGCGGTGACCTTTGGTTGCAATATATGTCTAACCTCGGCTACATAATTGCGAGCATCGACAATCGTGGAGCTAATGTGCCCCGGGGACGCGAATGGCGCAAATGTATTTACGGAGAAGTCGGCACTTTTGCCAGTGAAGACCAGGCACGGGGAGTGCAGGATCTTTGCCGACAGTTTTCTTTCATTGATCCGGAACGTGTCGGCATCAACGGTTGGAGCGGTGGCGGAAGCCAGACTCTGAACTGTATGTTCCGTTATCCTGACGTCTTCAGCACCGGAATTGCCATAGCTTTTGTGGCCGACCAACGCACCTATGACACAGTGTATCAGGAAAGATATATGAATACTCCTCAGGATAATCCTGAAGGCTATAAAAAAGGATCGCCCATCACCTATGTAGACGGACTTCAGGGCAATCTGCTGTTAATTCATGGCACCGGAGACGACAATGTGCATTATCAGAACTGTGAGATGCTTATCAATGAACTCGTTAAGCATGGCAAACTTTTCTCATTGATGAGTTATCCCATGCGCACCCATGCCATAAACGAAAGAGAAGGAACATCTCTACATCTGCGCAAGACAATGGCCAACTATTGGCTTGACAAACTCCCCGCAGGAGGAAAATAAACAGATAAAAGCTACAAAGTGGGGCGCCCTCGACTGATGGCGCCCCACTTTGTAGCTTTTATATAATCTATATTTATTCTTTATATGGCCATGTGTTATTCTATAAGGTTCATGGCACCTATCATGCCAGTCTCTCAAGAATATCACACAGGAATTTCCAGAACTCCTGTACGGAAGGGATATTGGCTTTCTCTCCGGGAGAATGGATATCCTTAAGTGTCGGACCGAATGATATCATGTCAAGACCCGGCATCTTCTCAAGGAAAAGACCACATTCAAGACCTGCGTGAAGAGCCTCAACTTTAGGCTTTTTACCGAAAAGTGACTCGAAGCTTTCCACAGCCACGCCAAGCACTTTTGAATCCGGATTCGGAGCCCAGCCTACATAAGCGTCATCGAAGACTACATTACAGCCTATGGTTTCAAAAAGAGCTTTAACACGGTCGGCTATCTCATCACGACGGGAATCAACAGATGAACGCTGATGTACCGTGACTACCACAGAGTCGTCAGCCATCTTCACAGACGCAAGATTGCAGGAGGTTTCTACAAGTCCCTCCACAGCATTCGACATACCTTGCACACCATTGGGACAACCGAACACTACCGAAACGAGATTCTTGGCCACACTCTTTTCAATCACTTTGTCAGGCTTTCCAGCCGGAGTGGCCGTGAATGTAAAGTCAGGAGTCTCAGCCAACATAAATTCGGCATGGATCATGTCACTGAAAATAGCCACCTCTTTCTCAAGCGTCTCTGCTTTGTCTGCCGGCACTCCAACAATAGCCCATGCCTCACGAGGAATCGCATTCGCCAGTCCACCGCCATCAATGGCAGCAAGGGTCAGACCGCATTTATCCCATTGTTCCCATAAGAAACGACACAACTGCTGATTGGCATTACCTCTACCGAGATTAATTTCCATCCCGGAATGACCACCCTTGAAGTGATTCAGATGCACCTTATAATATACGGTTCCTTCAGGAGCCTCCTCATAAGATAGGGGCAGAGTAGCTATCGTCACTTTTCCACCTGCACAGCCGATAACTAAAGATCCATGTTCCTCCGAATCGAGATTAAGCAGAATCGAGCCTGTCACGAATCCGGGTTGAAGTCCATTTGCTCCGATCAAACCCTGCTCTTCATCAACCGTAAAAAGACACTCTATCGGCCCATGCACGAGCTTATCGTCAAGAAGGACCGCCATGCCGGTAGCGCAACCAAGACCGTTGTCTGCGCCCAAAGTCGTGCCGTCAGCCTTCACCCAATCCCCGTCCACTATCGTTGTGATGGGATCTGTGAAGAAATCATGCTTCTTGTCACCACGTTTTTCAGCTACCATATCCTGATGACCCTGAAGAATGATAACGGGAGCATTCTCATGACCCGGTGTCGCGGGTTTGCTCATCATCACGTTACCTACCTCGTCGGTTTTCACAGGTATGTTGTGACTTTGCGCCCAATTCACAAGAAACTCTCTCATCTTGTCAAGATGATGCGTCGGACGTGGCACTTTGGTTATCTCATCGAAACATTGCCACACAAGTTTCGGTTCAAGATCTGTTATTTTCATTTCTATATAGTTCGTTAATTTTTTTCAGCAGCCTTAAATTTCTTATAGGCGGCTGCCATTTTTGTATGATAGCCCCGCTTGGCATAGCTTGCCCCGTTATATTTCTTCGCGAAACCGGCCCAATTCTTCTTCCGCAGGTCATCAAGCATTCCACAGTTGGTTATAAATGCTGCGAAAAGCTCAAGCTGTTCAAGTTCCGAATAGGCCATGCGTTTTACAAACTCCTCGATCGTCTCGCAGCCACACTTCTTATAATTGAACCCCCCGATCTGGAACATTCCCCAGAAAGTACCCATATTGGCACCCTGGGCATTTGTCTTCCGTGCATTTATAAGTTGGGTCCACTCCTTAAGAGCATAGCCTTTGAGACCCTCAGGCACCTTTTCACCTTTTGCTTTGACGGGAGAGGCTACCTTATTCTTAAACCGGTTAAACATCGTCCTGTCAAAATTAACTACCGGTATTCCCGGTGCCCAGAAACCTTTCATCTGCGTCCCTGCCTCAATAATCACCACTGCCTTTATAGCAGCCACCTCCACATCCAATTCTTTAGCCACCTGAATGAAATCGGCATCAGTCAATTCTGTGTAACGTGAATCTTCTTCGCCCCCTCTGAGAGGGACTTCATCAGAAGTCACCTCCGGCACATTGTCCTCAGTGGCCACTATGAAGTCAAGTACATTCTCAAGAGTGGCGCTCTGTGCCGAAGCAGTGAAGGTATAGAAATATAAGAACGAGGTCATCAACGCCGATGCCACGGAGCCGGGTCTCATAATTCGGCTACTTTTTTGAGCACCAGTGTGAGATGCTTCCAGAATTTGTCTACCGTAGGTATGAGGAGTTGTTCGTCAGGAGAATGTACACCGGTCATTGTCGGACCGAAGCTTACCATGTCAAGGCCGGGATTTTTTGCCAAGAAGAGACCACATTCAAGACCTGCGTGAATAGCTTTTATAGCCGGTTTGACACCGAAAAGCTCTTCATAAGCCCGGGCTGCCACCTTCATCACAGGCGACTCCATATTAGGAGCCCAACCGGGATAACCGTCTGAATGAGACACCTCTGCACCGGCGAGTTGGAAGTGAGCCTCAACTTGTCCGGCCATATCATTCTTGCGTGATTCTACTGATGAACGCTGCGACGTAGTGACCTTGATCTTATCATCACCTTCCATCTTGACTGCAGCCAGATTGGTGGAAGTCTCCACAAGTCCTTCGATATCACGACTCATTGAATAGACACCATGAGGCGCAGAGTAAAGAGCTCTCACAAGCGCAAGTGAAGTTTTGGAATCGATGCAGAATTCAGGACGATCGACACTCTCCACCGTGAGTTGCATCGATGGCTCCACACCTTTATACTCGTTTAGAATCTGTTTTGTATATTTTGCCAGATGCTTCTCTATTTCACCCTGATGGTCAGAATGTATGCCAAACACCACCTCTGCCTCACGCGGGATAGCGTTCCGGAGATTGCCGCCATTGAAACTGCTGACCTCAATATCCCATTTCTGAGAACATTCCCATACGAAACGAGCCAACAATTTATTGGCGTTGGCGCGACCCAGATGTATATCGCCCCCGCTATGGCCTCCGAGTAAACCGCTTACTTTGACCTTCACATAATAGAAGTTTTCAGGCGCGAAACTACGGTTGTATTTGAACACAGCTGTCGTGTCGATGCCACCGGCACAGCCTACAAATATCTCGCCATCATCTTCCGAATCAAGATTTATAAGGATTTTACCGGTGATCATGCCTTTGCCGAGATTCTGGGCACCCTCAAGACCGATTTCCTCATTTACAGTAAAAAGTGCCTCTAACGGTCCATGTTCGAGAGAGTTATCGGCAAGCACAGCTAAGGCGGCCGCAACTCCTATTCCGTTGTCAGCTCCGAGAGTAGTGCCTTTTGCCTTTACCCAGTCACCATCCACATAGGTTTGGATAGGATCCTTAAGGAAATCATGCTCTACCCCGCTGTTTTTCTCAGCTACCATGTCCATGTGAGCCTGTAGCACTACCGTGGGGGCACCCTCATGACCGGCAGTAGCACCTTTCGTCAAAACAACATTACCTACCTTATCGGTTTTCGCCTCGATATTATGTTGTTTTGCAAACTCAAGCAGATAGGACCTGATCTGCTCCTCGTGACATGAAGGACGCGGCACTTTGGTGATCTCATCGAAACACTGCCACAGTAATGACGGTTTCAAGTCTTTTACTTCCATTGTATTTGATTTTATATTTGGGTTATTGGTTTTTATTCCTTTTGATAAAGCCGGATATATGAAGCCGGAATTTCCCCAAAAGTACATAAAATTTTCCATCTCAGCAAAACATCAGGGGTGATTAATCAATTTTCATACGTTAAAAGCCCATTATATTTGATCATTTCTTTTTTATTTTACCGTTTTTTTCCTAATTTTGCGGTGTAAAAGATTCACAACTCCTTTTTTGAAGCCCTTCCTGCATCAGGCTTCGTGAAAAGTGAGGAAGAATCAAATAAAAACCTACTTAAAAGTGAAACTAATATTACTGGCGCTTATCTTATGCGGTTTAGCATTACTTTTGCTTTCTGTGAGGGTAATCTTCTCCCCTTCCCACAGTTTCCTTTCCGGACATGCCTGTAAAGGAGTGCCCAAGACCGCTGACAAGACCGGCGATTCAGCCCATAACAAAGAACAACTATAACTTATAGCATCATAATGAAAAAATTTTTCCTTAGAGCCGCGGCTTTATCATTCGTATTGTCTCTCTGCACGGCATTCCCCTCATGCGCTCCTCAGCAACAGAAGGAAGAAAAAGCATCTGCAGCCACCGCTCAAGAAAACACTCCCAAACATGTTTTACCCAACTACCGTTATGTCGACATCGACACTGTCTTGAGCAAATATTATCTCGCATTGGATTATAATGAAGAGATGCTGCGCATGCGCAACAACATGGAAAGTGAAGTGAAACGTCATGAAAACTCTATCCAGTCGTTCGCCACTACCATCCAGAACAAGATGCAGAACAACGGTTATCTCACAGAGGCTTCGTATAAAGCTGACCAGGAGAAATTCAACAATATGCAGATTAACGCCCAGAAGGCGGTGGCCACTCTCCAAAGCAATTATGAGACTGCCGCCCTCAATGCAAATATGGCTGTAATCGACTCCATCACTAATTATATTAAGGAGTATAACGGCAAAAAAGGATATGATGCCATATTCCAGAAAAATGCCACTCTTTATATATCTCCCGAACTTGATATCACCGCTGATATCGTAGAGGGTCTAAACGCACGCTATAATAAGGTGAAGAAATAATCCGACACTTTATCAAACCCTATTGCTGCGGACCGGCTCCTCGGAGTCGGTCCGTATGTTTTTTCCTTAAAACCCTCGCCCCTCCCGAAACGTTGTTAATTATATACATACAACAATCCCATGATTGAAGACAATATAATAAATAAAGAGACCAATGAAAGAACAGTCCTTGTTGGTCTTGTGACACTCCGGCAGACTGAGGCTAAGGTCAAAGAATATCTTGATGAACTTGATTTTCTCGCTCGCACCGCCGGAGCCGAACCTGAAAAACGGTTTATCCAGAAACTCGATTATCCCAACCCGCGCACTTACGTAGGGAAAGGGAAACTCGAAGAAATCCGCCTGTATATCGAAGATAATGATATAGGTCTCGTCATTTTCGATGATGATCTTTCTCCAAAACAGGTGGCTAATATAGAGAAAGAATTAAAAGTAAAAATCCTTGACAGGACAAGTCTTATTCTTGACATCTTCGCCAAAAGAGCACAGACTGCCACCGCACGCACTCAGGTGGAGCTGGCACAATATCAGTACCTCCTGCCACGATTGACCAGAATGTGGACCCACCTCGAACGTCAGCGCGGCGGTATCGGTATGAGAGGACCGGGTGAGACGCAGATAGAGACCGACCGCCGTATAATCCTTGACAAGATATCACGTCTGAAGGAGGAGCTTAAACATATCGACCGTCAGAAAAGTATTCAACGGAAAAACCGTGGCAACCTCACCCGTGTAGCCTTGGTGGGATACACCAACGTCGGTAAGTCAACACTGATGAATCTGCTCAGCAAAAGCGATGTGTTTGCCGAGAATAAACTTTTCGCCACACTTGACACAACAGTAAGAAAAGTTATTATCGACAATCTTCCTTTCCTTCTTACTGATACAGTAGGTTTCATCCGTAAACTCCCTACTCACCTCGTCAACTCATTTAAATCAACTCTTGATGAGGTGAGGGAAGCCGATATCCTGGTACACGTAGTCGACATTTCTCATCCCGGATTCGAGGAGCAGATTGAAGTGGTCAACAAGACACTTTTGGAGGTTTGTGGCAATGTGGCCAAGCCGGTGATTATGGTGTTCAATAAAATAGATGCTTTCTCCTACACTCCTAAAGATCCCGATGACCTGACCCCGGCTACACGTGAGAATATATCTCTTGATGAATTCAAAGCCACTTGGATGGCTAAAATGGCCAACAATTGCGTTTTCATATCTGCAAAGGAACGCATAAACATCGACGCACTGAAAGAGATGCTTTATAATAAAGCCAAAGAGATACATTCCGAGCGGTTCCCCTACAATGACTTTCTCTACCAGAAATATGACGAAGATTATGACGGAAACTATGACGAAAATTCAACCCGGCTCTGAGCTCCCCTCCTACAGACCTCCCAAGAGTCTTGACTGGTGGCAGATAGCTCAACTCGAGCGACAAGGTTGCTCGGCCGACGAATGGGGAAGCATCTCGTTTTCTCCTGATGTCGACCTGAAAGCTATCCGTAACGTTCACTTCGGAGGTTTCGTACAGGTAGAGGGTGGCACTTCTATCCGCAATGTCCCCGGCGGCATCCACAATTGCCATGTGGGACGCGATGTCAGGATAGAAAATGTGGCACGGATAGAATTTGAGCAGGAAGCACCCTGTGGAGTGGGAATAAACATCGCAGCTCTTGACGAAACAGGATCACGTCCTGTGAAGGCCTATCCGGGCCTGTCGAGCCAGGTCGCTACTTTGATGGCAAGGGTGCCCAATTGGCTCGAGAGCCGTCTTTCACCTTCTATCCAGGATTTTCTCGACTCCCGTCTACCCCCGCACGCAATCGGTGATCGTTCGAAAGTGTTAGATTGCGGATTGCTTCGCAATGTCAGCATCGGAACGGAAGTGAAGGTGGAAGGAGCCCAACGTTTGATCAACGGATGTGTTGTCAATAACGCATCCCCGGGACGTGGTATGGCCTATGTAGGCGGAGGCGTTGATGCCGAAAACTTTATAATTGAAGATGCCAAAGTCGACAGCGGGTGCATACTCCGGAACTGTTACGTAGGCCAAGGTGTGGAACTTGAAAAAGGTTTTACCGCTCATGACTCACTCTTCTTCGCTAACTGTTCTTTTGAGAACGGTGAGGCATGTGCTCTTCTTGCAGGCCCATATACAGTAAGCATGCATAAGGCCTCACTCCTGATAGGTTGTCAGACCTCTTTCATGAATGCCGGTTCGGCTACCAATCAGAGCAACCACATGTATAAGTTGGGTCCGGTGCATTGGGGCGTGCTCGAACGGGGAGTAAAGACCTCCTCCGGAGCATACATGATGCTGGGAGCCAAGATAGGTGCCTTTTCCATGGTTATGGGTCAGCACAAGACTCATCCCGATTCCTCTTCTTTCCCCTTCTCCTATCTTTTCGGCGATGAGAGGGGCGCCACAGTGGTAGTGCCGGGTGCCATGCTTCGTTCATGCGGTCTGCTCCGCGATGAGAAGAAGTGGCCTACGCGCGACCGACGTCAGAAACGTAAGATGCCTCTTAATGACAGGATCAATTTCAGTGTCCTCAATCCGTTTACGGTTGACAGCATGCTTAATGCCATAGATGTGATTACCGAACTCCTGTCACATCCTGCCGACGATGATCTTTACGTGCGCTATAAAGGAATGAAGTTTACCAGAGCAGCCCTTGAACGCGCCAAACAGCTGTATACCGCCGCCATCTACAAGTATCTTTCTATCGCTTTGCCCGATGGAAAGTTTCCCGACTCAGACGGCCGTGCAGCCGGTGAATGGGTTGATTTGGGAGGGCAGGTAATCCCACGGCACGTGCTTGAGCAAGCTTTAGCCACAGACAACATCGAAGATACAGAAGAGATACTTGATGAGACATTCCGTAACTACAGTGACCTGGAACAGGAATGGATAGGAAGACGTTTCGGCTCCTGGTGGCGAAGCCGTGCTTCAATTATCCCGGCGGGTGCCGACCAGTTTGACACACTTGTGGAAGATGACCGTGCGGAATATCTTGAATCACTGGCGCGGGAAACCAAGATGCTCGCGTTGTAAAACATCATAAAAAACATAAAAAAAGCGTCTTAGGACGCTTTTTTTTTGCGGATTATCAAAAAAAGCATTACCTTTGCGCCGCTCGCGATGAGTTATTCGCGCGAGGTAGAGAATTATCAACCTATTTATTAACTTTTAATGACTGAATCTAAAGTTCAAACCCCGATTGAAGATTTCGATTGGGATGCCTATGCAAACGGCGAAACAGCTGGTTCGAAGAGCCGCGAGGAGCTTATCAACACCTACGACGAGTCTCTTAAGACAGCTAAAGACAATGAAGTGGTGACCGGCGTGGTTAAATCCATCTCAAAACGTGAAGTTCGTGTCGATATCGGCATGAAGTCAGACGCCATCATCCCCGTTTCAGAATTCCGCTACAACCCCGACCTCAAAGTTGGCGACGAAGTAGAGGTATTCATCGAGGCTCTTGAAGACAAGAACGGCCAGCTCCGTCTTTCTCATAAGAAAGCGTGCCAGACTCGCAGCTGGGATCGTGTCAACAAGGCTCTTGAAAACGACGAGATCATCAAAGGCTATGTTAAATCGCGCACCAAAGGCGGCATGATCGTGGATGTATTCGGCATCGAGGCCTTCCTCCCCGGCTCACAGATCGATGTTCGTCCTATCCGCGACTACGATGTCTTCGTCGACAAAACAATGGAATTCAAGGTTGTTAAGATCAACCAGGAATATAAGAACGTTGTCGTTTCACATAAAGCCCTCATCGAGGCAGAGCTCGAAGCCCAGAAGCGTGAGATTATCTCCAAGCTTGAAAAGGGTCAGGTGCTCGAAGGAAAAGTCAAGAATATCACTCCTTACGGTGTGTTTGTCGATCTCGGCGGTGTTGACGGTCTCGTTCACATCACAGATCTTTCTTGGGGTCGTGTTTCCGATCCCCGCGAGGTTGTCGAGCTCGATCAGGATATCAAAGTCGTTATCCTTGACTTCGACAATGAGAAAAAACGTATCGCTCTCGGTGTCAAGCAGCTTCTTCCCCATCCTTGGGATGCTCTTGATCAGACCATCAAAGTGGGCGACCACATCAAAGGCCGCGTAGTGGTTATGGCCGACTACGGTGCATTCGTTGAGGTTCAGCCCGGTGTAGAGGGTCTTATCCACGTATCCGAGATGTCTTGGAGCCAGCACCTCCGCAGCGCTCAGGACTTCCTTAAGGTAGGCGACGAGGTTGAAGCAGTGGTGCTCACACTTGACCGTGAGGACAGAAAGATGAGCCTCGGCATCAAACAGCTTAAGAAAGATCCTTGGGAGAACATCGAAGAGAAATATGCTATCGGCTCACGCCACACTGCAAAAGTGCGTAATTTCACTAACTTCGGTGTGTTCGTTGAAATCGAAGAGGGCGTTGACGGCCTCATCCATATTTCCGATCTTTCTTGGACCAAGAAAATCAAACACCCCTCTGAGTTCACTCAGGTAGGCAACGACATCGAAGTTCAGGTGCTCGAGATCGACAAAGAAAACCGTCGTCTCTCTCTCGGCCACAAGCAGCTCGAGGAGAATCCATGGGATGTATTCGAGACTATCTTCACTGTAGGCTCAATCCATGAAGGCACAATCACTGAAGTGATCGACAAGGGTGCCGTCATCGCTCTTGAATATGGCGTGGAAGGCTTCGCTACTCCCAAGCATCTCGTTAAAGAGGATGGCTCACAGGCTAAACTTGATGAGAAACTCAACTTCAAGGTTATTGAGTTTAACAAAGACAGCAAGCGCATCATCCTTTCTCACAGCCGTATTGCTGAAGATGCAAGCAAAGCTGAGGCTCGTGCCGCTCGTCCGGCTGCCAAAAAGCCCCGTCGTGAAGAAGAGGCTCCTGCCACTCCTCAGATTGAGAAAACCACTCTCGGTGATCTCGGCGCTCTGCAGGCTCTCAAAGAACAGATGCAGAAAGAGGGGAAATAATTCTTCCCATTTGACAGACAAAAGTCTACAATACATATTAAAAAATGGAAAAGCCAACGCTTTTCCATTTTTTTTTTGTAATTTTACACCCGGGTTACTGATAACCCCCCTTGACACTGTCATAAAGAAACCAAACCAGCATCACAATCATACCAATAAAATTTAATTATTAGAGCAGTCAAAATATGAAAGAGACAGAAATCGACTGGAGTAACCTCTCCTTCAGCTACATTAAGACCGACTACAATGTAAGGTGTACTTATAAAGATGGGAAATGGGGCGAAATCGAGGTCTCCGACTCAGAATATATCCCCATGCATATCGCGGCATCCTGCCTCCATTACGGCCAGGAAGCCTTCGAGGGTTTGAAAGCTTTCCGTGGTAAAGACGGTAAAGTCAGGATTTTCCGCATGGACGAAAATGCCAAACGTTTTATCAAATCTGCCGAGGGTCTAAAAATGGAGCCGCTCCCTGAAGAACTGTTCTGCGAGATGGTAAGGAAAGTGGTGAAACTTAACGAACGCTTCGTTCCCCCCTACGGCACAGGCGCATCTCTTTATATCCGTCCCCTTGAGGTTGGCATCACTCCGCGAGTAGGAGTCAATCCCGCCACGGAATATCTCGTGATTATGCTCGTCACTCCCGTAGGTCCGTATTTCAAGGAGGGATTCCGCCCCACTAAAGTTTGCCTCAGTCGTGAGTATGACCGTGTGGCTCCGAAAGGCACAGGAGCTATCAAGGCCGGTGGAAATTATGGAGCTTCTCTTGTGGCAGGTGAGAAAGCTCATGAATTAGGCTATTCCGTAATGCTTTATCTCGATCCGAAGGAGAAAAAATACATTGATGAATGTGGTGCAGCAAACTTCTTCGGCATCAAAGACAATACTTACGTCACTCCGGCCAGTGAGTCGATCCTCCCATCCATCACTAATAAGAGTCTACGCCAGATTGCACGCGATCTCGGCATGAAAGTTGAAGAACGTCACGTGCCTTTGGAGGAATTGTCAACTTTTGACGAGATAGCTGCCTGTGGCACAGCCGCCGTATGTTCACCCGTTTCCGAAATCGATGACCTTGACACCGGTAAGAAATATGTATTCTCTGAAAACGGTGAGGCAGGTCCGGTCACCACTCTCCTCTACAACAAGATCCGAGCCATACAATATGGCGAGGAACCTGACACCCACGGCTGGTGTGAAATTATTGACTGACCCGTATATGACGGATTAAATGAACATAGAGGAAATTTACGACTTATATTATAAAGATAATCCCGAGCTTCTTACCACCGTCATCACCCATTCAGAGTGTGTGGCGCGTAAGGCGCTTGGGTGTCTGCATAATAAGGGTATCGAAGCAGATCTCCAATTTGTAAAAGAAGCAGCTATGCTTCACGATATCGGAGTGGTGAAATGTCATGCCCCCGGCATTTTCTGCTATGGCACCCTGCCTTATATATGTCATGGAGTAGAGGGCCGTCGCATCCTGGAAAGCCTCGGCTATCCCCGTCATGCGCTTGTTTGCGAACGCCATACCGGCTCAGGACTTACCCGAGAGGATATAGTCAGACAGGGCCTTCCCCTTCCGGTGCGTGACCTATGCCCTGTCTCAATAGAAGAGAAAGTGATTTGTTATGCCGACAAATTCTTCTCAAAATCAGGAAATCTCAAAGAAGAAAAATCATTTGAAAAAGTTGTAAATCAGATGAAAAAATTCGGCGATGACTCTCTGAACCGTTTTCTCGAGTTACATTCTCTCTTCAGTTTATAATTTTTTAAAACTTATTTCGCCTCAAGCTTACATTTTATTGCTAACTTTGCAACGATATAGAAAAACCGATATTCACCGGAACCGGCCTAAAAGCCGGATTATGACAATCGGTTTTACCAGATGAACCAACCTATCGTGAACCGACGATTATTATTATATTTTTCGGCTTTGGCCTGTTTAGGTACAATTATAGCCGGCAAGAACGGAAATCCTCAGACTAAACCTCTGTCGAATCCGATCGTGACTGCCGATGGTGATTCGGTGGTCAGGACTTTTGTACCCGTCGATTCCATTATAACCGACACAGATACACTCACTCTGAGAGGCGACTCTCTTTTCTTCGGTTATGATTCCACATTATCCGTGACAGATACTATCATTGATCTTCCGGATGATTCAACCCGATACCGCGCACGCAGAGGAGAACCTCTTCCGGCAGACACATCACGTACCATACTGTCAAGAATAAATCGTAATAAAGCCGATCTCGAGACCTCCGTAACTTTCGACGCCACCGACTCCCTGGTGATGATAGGCCAGAACAATACCTATCTGTATGGCAATTCCAATGTGGAGTATGGATCTTTCAAGCTCAATTCTCAAGAAATAAGAATGGAGCTTGACAAAAGCACAGTTTACGCTACCGGCGCACCCGATTCTACCGGCACTATAGTGGGCAATCCTATCTTCAAGGATGGTAACGACGAGTATGAATCGAAACAGATGAGCTATAACTTCAAGACAGAACGTGGCTTCATCACCGATGTCATAACCGAACAGGGAGAGGGGTATCTCACAGGAGGTGCCTCCAAGAAGATGGACGATGGTACTTTCTACTTTTCCGACGGTAAATACACCACCTGTGACAACCACGACGACCCCCACTTCTATGTAAAAATCACGAAAGGACGTATGAGTCCGGGTAAAAATGTGATTTCCGGGCCGTTCTATATGGTATTGGCCGGTGTACCTCTCCCCATCGCCTTGCCTTTCGGATACTTTCCTTTTTCCAAAGAATATTCAAGCGGTATTATCTTCCCTACTTTCGGTGAAGACTACAACCGAGGATTCTATATGCGCGACGGTGGCTACTATTTCGCCATATCCGATTATGTAGACCTCGCACTCCGTGGAGAGATCTACACCAAAGGTTCGTGGGGTGTGTCAGGACATACATCCTATACGAAGCGTTATAAATTTCGTGGCAATTTCGACTTCTCTTATATCACCACTATCTATGGCGATAAAGGAAGCCCCGATTATTCCAAACAAAAGAACTTCCAAGTTATATGGAGCCATTCTCAGGATGCCAAGGCCAATCCCAATATGAACTTCTCGGCTTCTGTGAATTTCGCTACGTCAGGCTATACACGTAATGACCTCAATTCGTATTACAACTCCTCATTTACTGAAAATACGAAGTCTTCTACGGTCAATATGACTTACCGGTTTCCGGGCACCAAATGGAGCCTTTCCACTACGGCTAATATTTCCCAGCGTACTCAGGATTCAACCTTGGCCGTATCGTTCCCGAACCTCAATGTCACCCTTTCACAAGTGGCACCTTTCAAAAGAAAACGTTCGGTGGGGGGTGAGAAATGGTATGAAAAGATTCGTCTGTCATATTCCGGTCAGTTCCAGAACTCTCTGACAGCCCAGCAAGATCAGTTCTTCAAAAAAAGCCTTATCAAAGACTGGCGTAACGGTATGCGTCATTCTATGCCCGTATCCGCCACCTTCTCGCTCTTCAAATATATCAATATCTCGCCTGCCATTTCCATGAACGACCGTATGTACACTTCCAAGATACGCAGACAATGGGATACACAGGCCTCACGGGAAGTGATGGACACTACATACGGCTTCTACAATGTCTTTGATTTCAATGCCTCCCTGTCTTTCGACACCAAAATCTATGGTTTCTGGAAACCCTTGAAGATTTTCGGAGATAAGGTGCAGATGATCCGTCACGTCCTGACACCGACAGTGTCATTTTCAGCTTCACCCGACTTCAGTAATCCGATGTGGGGCGGCTGGGGAAGCTATAACTATATCGACAATCAGGGTAATCCTCAGGTGCGTAAATATAATTATTTCTCTCATGGCATATTCGGCTCTACATCTCAAGGCAAGTCAGGTGTTGTCTCAGTGAATCTTGCCAATAACCTGGAGATGAAAGTAAAGAGCGATGCCGACTCCACCGGAGTGAAAAAGATTTCGCTTATTGAAAATTTCTCTATAAGCCAGAGTTATAATTTTGCGGCCGACTCAATGAATTGGAGTAATATCAACACCTCTCTGCTTCTGCGTCTGGTAAAGAATTTCAATCTGAACTTGTCGGCCACCTGGGATCCATATACTTATGCCCTCTCCCCCTCAGGCACACCGGTTAAAATCAACCGGACGCGCCTCCAGGCCGGGAAAGGCTGGGCCCGTCTGTCATCTACAGGCACATCTTTCTCTTACACTTTCAATAATCAGACATTCAAGAAAAAGAAAGACTCCGGTACTAAAGGTGAAGGACAGGATGGCACCCAAGGTGACGACGATACCCCCTTTGACGGAAGCGACGGCTCTGAGGCCGATGGCTATGAGGATCCCAGAGATCTGAGAAATCAGCGGCGCCGCGAAGCGAAAGAACAGCAAGCCACAGCGGATGCCGACGGTTATGCCAAATGGGAATGCCCGTGGAGCCTGACCCTCAACTATTCTGTCAGCTATGGCTACGGAGCTTTCGACAAGCAGAAACTGGAATATAAAGGCAAATGGACTCAGAATCTCTCATTCTCCGGCAACATACGTCCGACCACCAACTGGAATTTCTCCTTCTCAGCTTCATATAATTTCGATCTTAAAAAGATTGCCTATATGAACTGTTCAATTTCACGAGATATCCACTGCTTCACCATGTCGGCTTCCATGGTGCCTTTCGGACCATATAAATCCTATAATTTTCACATCGCGGTGAAATCTTCACTTCTGAAAGACCTTAAGTATGACAAGCGTTCGTCATCTTCAAACGGTATCAAGTGGTATTGATTCCGAGATGGCAAAGAGCTGAAAATGGAGTATAATTACCTAAAAAATTTGGTTAATTCAAGCAAAGGTGTTACTTTTGTAAAAAATTAGGCAGTGATGGCGGTTCCACTTACTACTCAACTTCAGACAATCGTTGAAAAAGTATCTGAACTTGGAGCTCTCAACCGAAGTCTGAATGACAGGATTGAAACTCTGGAATCAGAGAATTCAGATTTACGTAGTCAGCTTGACGAACGTCAGAAAGAACTTGAAGTGGCAAAGAGGGATATCGAATTCCTGACCATGTCTCACCGACTGGCCGACTCCCCCGACTCAATTATAAGTGCCCGTCGCCGCATTGCCCGATTGATTCGAACCATCGACAATTGCATCTCCATGCTGAAGGAGGAATGACGATGAACGATACCGACAAAATAAAAATGACCATAAATATAGGCGGAGAACATCTCCAGCTCTCCGTCGATTTCAATCGTCAGGATGCCGTGCGCGATGCCGAGAAAGCGGCCGCTGATCTTTTCAACGACTTCAAACTTAATTGGCCCTCACGATCCGACAAGGAAATTCTTGCAATGGTGGCTTACAGATTCGCCTACCATTATCAGGGCTTGCTTGAACGTCACCAGGCTGCCGCACGTCTCGCTGAAGAGATCGATTCCGGCCTTGATGCAATTCTTCGCAACGATCAGGAAAACCGCGATTGAACTCCTGCGGTTTCACCGCTTTATATTTCATATTGTCTGTTTCGTATTTATCACTCATACAGCCTGAGACCCATTGTCTGTGGTCTTGGGCCGATACGTTTTAAGCCTTACCTTAGACGCTACCGGATATATCGATTATAATAATGTTAAACTACAATACCATCATTTACATCATAAGAACAAGCATTTATTGATAAAATGGAAACACCGATATGGATTATTATAGCATTGGCAACCGGTGCCTTGGGTTACATCGTAGCATTGACCATTGCTAAGAAAAATGCAAAATCATCTGCCAACATTATTCTTGAAGACGCTAAAAGAGAAGCAGATGTAATAAAAGAAAAAAAGATTCTGAAAGCAAAGGAAGAGGAGATGAAAATCCTCTCTGAAGCGGAACGCACCGCTTCCCAGAAAGTGCAGAAGGCTCAGTCATCTGAAGCCCGCGCCCGACAGAGAGAACAACAGCTCAACCAACAACAAGGTGAGCTCGCCCGACGCAAGAAAGAACTCGACACCACTAAAGCTAACCTTGACGCACGTGAAATAACCATCAATTCTCGTCAGGAAGAGATTGATAGCCTTTACCGACAAGCTCAGGATGAACTTGAACGCATCTCTGGACTTTCGGCTGAAGAAGCCCGCGAGAAACTGGTGGAGTCACTTAAAGACGAAGCGAAAACCGCCGCTGCCGGGTATATAAACGACATAATGGACGATGCTAAGCTGACTGCTTCAAAGGAGGCAAAGAAAATAGTGATTCAGTCTATTCAACGTGTCGCTACAGAAGCCGCTGTGGAAAATTCAGTCACTGTATTCCATATCGACAACGATGAGATAAAGGGAAGAATAATAGGCCGTGAAGGTCGTAATATAAGAGCTTTGGAAGCTGCTACGGGAATTGAGATTATTGTTGACGATACTCCGGAAGCTATAGTCCTCTCAGGTTTCGATCCCGTGCGCCGCGAAATAGCCCGGTTGGCGCTTCATCAGCTTGTCGTGGATGGACGTATTCATCCGGCACGCATTGAGGAAGTGGTGGCCAAAGTCAGGAAACAAGTGGAAGAGGAAATTATCGAAACCGGTAAACGCACTGCGATAGATCTCGGCATTCATGGCCTCCATCCTGAATTGATCCGTATGGTCGGTAAAATGAAATACCGTTCGTCTTACGGACAGAATCTGCTGCAACACTCTCGCGAGACTGCCAACCTTTGTGCCGTCATGGCTTCTGAATTGGGCCTGAATCCAAAGAAAGCCCGTCGTGCCGGATTGCTGCATGATATAGGCAAAGTGCCTGACGATGAACCGGAATTGCCGCATGCACTCCTCGGAATGAAGCTTGCGGAGAAATTCAAGGAGAAACCCGACATCTGCAATGCCATCGGTGCTCACCATGATGAAGTGGAACAGACCTCTCTGCTGGCACCTATAGTTCAGGTATGTGACGCTATTTCAGGAGCCCGTCCCGGTGCTCGCCGTGAAATTGTTGAAGCTTATATAAAACGTCTGAACGATCTTGAACAGATTGCTCTCTCCTACCCCGGCGTTCTGAAGACGTATGCCATACAGGCCGGTAGAGAATTGCGTGTCATTGTCGGTGCCGACAAGATTACTGATGAGGAGACCGATAAGCTCTCAAACGAGATTGCACGTAAGATACAGGATGAGATGACCTATCCTGGTCAGGTGAAAATCACAGTTATCCGTGAGACAAGGGCAGTAGCTTTTGCGAAATAATCCCTCACTTTCTCTTTTCTCATTATCTTATATTTTTATAGTATATGGAAGAAAAAGACAGAGGAGTTTTCTCAAGTGCTTGTCCGGGTTGCCGTCGCTCAGGCTCTTGCATAGGATGTTCCCGTCGAGAGCCTCGCGGTAAGCTTCTCGCCACTGACTGGCTTGAGGATGTGCCGGCCACGGAGCATGACGGAGTTGTGGAGGTGCTGTTCAAAAATACAAGAGTCGGTTTCTACTCCAATCCCTCCGGATTACCATTGAAAATAGGCAATATCGTAGCCGTGGAAGCTTCTCCGGGACACGATATAGGACGTGTCACCATGATTGGACCACTTGTGGCCCTGCAGATGAAAAAAGCCGGTGTCAAGCCCTCTGCTGAAATGAAAAAAGTGTTCCGCATCGCTCGTCAAGCCGATATTGATAAATTTGAGGAAGCACGTGCTAAGGAACACTCCACAATGATACGGGCACGAGCCATAGCCGAGGAACTCGGTCTGGCCATGAAAATTGGTGACGTTGAATATCAGGGCGACGGCGGAAAGGCCATCTTTTACTACATCGCCGATGAACGCGTTGATTTCCGTAAGCTTATCCGCGTATTGGCTGAAGTTTTCAAAGTCAGAATCGAGATGAAGCAGATTGGTGCCCGGCAGGAAGCCGGACGCATAGGCGGTATCGGCCCGTGCGGCCGACCTCTTTGCTGTTCGTCATGGATGGGAAAATTTGTGTCGGTTGGCACCGGAAGCGCCCGTCTTCAGGATCTCTCTATGAATCCCCAGAAACTTGCCGGACAATGCGCCAAGTTAAAATGCTGCCTCAATTTTGAAGTGGACACATACGCGGAGGCACAGAAACAGCTCCCCGGTAAAGATATCGTACTTGAGACCAAAGATGGTTCTTACTATTATTTCAAACCCGATATTCTTTCAAGAAAAATTACATATTCCACCGATAAGAATATTCCGGTGAATCTGGTCACTATAGATGCCCGCAGAGCATTTGAAATCATTGCCCTCAATAAACAAGGCATTAAGGTTGATTCACTTGAAGTGGCTATTGATGAGGAGCCCGCAAAAGAATATGGTGATATAATAGGTCAGGACAGTCTTACTCGGTTTGATAAGAGTAAGAAAAAAAAGAAGAAAAAGAAAAAGGGCACCGATTCTCCGGAATCTTCCCAACCTTCACCTAATCACCCCCAGCCTTCTCAGAATTTTACCCATCAACAGTCGAATCAGCAGCCGTTGCGTCAGTCCCCCTCTCATCCTCAGCAATCTCGTCAGCAGCAGCCACAGCGCCAGCCACAGCCGCCGCGTAGGAAAAAAACCTTCCGTCCTCAAGACCACAAGGAGGGTGGAATGGGAGAATGAAACCAATTTACTTTATTGCGACACTGCTTTTATTTATATTGCCGGGATGTGGCCACATAAAAGTGGCCGACTATTCCGGCTTTACTGCTATCGGTCCTGCCGGGATGCCTACTGATTGGGAATATGAGTTCTGTCCTCAAGAAGCCGATACGTTGCTTGACCTTTCTATCCCTTACGATGTAATTGTGGCAGTGCGCTACACCAACCGTTGTGCCTCCCGAAGCGTTATTCTTAATATAGAGGAGTTCTCGCTCCAACATGAACAACCCGACTCCCTTGTGGTTGATATCCCCTTATTTGATGAAGAGGGCTACCCTTTGGGACAAGGCAACTATGGTATTTTTGAAGTGACAGATACACTAAAGAAAGCCTACCGTGTTCCCGAAGGATTTTCTTTGTCGGTATCCACTCCTCTACACTCTTCAGCCACTGTTGGTATTCGTGCCATTGGTCTCATTCTGTCAGATCCAAGGCGACAAAATAATTTTATACAGTTAAAAAAATGAAACTCATTCCATCTGACTTACGTGAGGACATCGCCCTGCGTATGACATCCATAAAAAACCATCTGGTTCATCTTGATATAGATGCGCTGCTGGTAGCCACCACTTCAAATCTTTTCTATACCACTACCCGCGTTTTCAAAGGTTACGTCTATATACCAAAAGATGGAGCGCCACTATGGTTTGTAATCAAACCCGATATTTACGAATCTGAAGAAGATGTCGTAAAAATACATAAGCCTGAAAATATTCCGGCTAAATTAAAAGAACTCGGTCGTACTCTCCCTTCGTCAGTGGGATATGAATTTGATTCACTCTCTTATTCAGATGTGGAGCGTCTGAAAGCTGTATTCCCGGAAGCTGAAGCCAAAAACGGTTCTGTAGTATTGCGTCGTGCACGTATGGTTAAGACACCCTGGGAACTTAACAAAATGAAGGAAGACGGTGTCCATCAGTCGGAAGCTTATCGTCGCATCACCCGTTGTTACAAATCAAACATGACCGATCTGGAATTTCAGATCGAGATAGAGCGCATCTTGCGGCTCGAAGGTTGTCTCGGGTATGTACGGACCAACGGAAATCTGATGGATATTAACCTTGGATCTGTGATAGCAGGCGACAATGCTGATTATCCCAGTCCGTTCGATTATACAATGGGCGGGTCCGGAGTTGACCCTTCTCTGCCGGAGGGTGCCAATGGTACTACTTTAAAACCCGGCGAGACTGTTATGGTAGACATGAACGGCTCATTCAACGGTTATCAAACCGATATGACCCGTGTATGGGCTCTCGGAGAGATTCCGTCTCATGCCGTGAAAGCACATGAATGTTCCATCAATATTCTAAGGGCATGTGAAAAAATAGGGATTCCCGGTCTTCCCGTGGCAGACTTATACAAAAAAGCTATGGAAATTGTGGAAGGTGAAAATCTTACCGACTTTTTCATGGGTCATACTCAGAAAGCATCATTCATCGGCCACGGTGTCGGCATAGATCTTAATGAAATGCCGGTGGTCACTGCACGCAGTAAAGACCGTCTATTGGAAAACATGACTATTGCCCTTGAACCGAAATTCGTTATTCCGGGTGTAGGTGCGGTTGGCGTAGAAAATACGTATGTGGTGACACCTGACGGATTGAAGTCAATTACAATTTTTCCTGAGGAAATTCAGGAACTATAATTTAACTGTCTC
This sequence comes from uncultured Sangeribacter sp., assembly GCA_964586465.1. GTDB lineage: Bacteria > Bacteroidota > Bacteroidia > Bacteroidales > Muribaculaceae > Lepagella. Next base: position 4,692 of record CAZPHL010000020.1, on the reverse strand, counting down.
TTTAAATGAATTTGAAGGAAGATCTGACACATCCTGTTTTCAGATTAATCGGCGAAACCGCCGACTCTTTAGGCCGCGAGGTCTATACTGTGGGTGGTTTCGTACGAGATATTTTTCTGCATCGTCATTCCAAAGACTATGATTTTGTCACGGTAGGATCAGGCATTGAGCTGGCCGAAGCTGTGGCAAAAAAACTTGGGCCGAGAGCCAAGATCTCTGTTTTCCCCAACTATGGCACAGCCCAGGTGAAATTTCGTGAGCTGGAACTCGAATTTGTCGGCGCACGGCGAGAGTCATATACCCGCGACTCCCGCAATCCCATTGTGGAAGACGGTACGCTTGATGACGATATGAAGCGGCGGGATTTCACTATCAACGCCATGGCTATTTGTCTTAATCATGACCGCTTCGGGGAACTCATTGATCCTTTCAACGGTCTTGTGGATTTATATTCGGGCGTAATTCGCACACCCTTGGATCCGGATATCACGTTCTCCGACGATCCTTTGAGAATGCTCAGAGCAATCCGTTTCGCTTCTCAATTATATCATGTCGACGACAATCAGCAGCCTACCACCTATTATGAAGAGATTATTGGTAAAGGCAGACCATTCCGTATAGATACCGTTACTTTCGAGGCTATAAAGAAGAATGCTTCTCGTATGGAAATAATCACACGGGAGCGCATAAACGATGAATTATCGAAAATCATGCGCTCGCCTCGTCCATCCATAGGCTGGCGTCTTCTTGATATGACAGGATTGCTTCCATACGTCTTCCCCGCCCTGATTCCCTTGAAAGGAGTGGAGATGAAAGAGGGCCGTGGACATAAGGACAATTTCTATCATACCATTCAGGTAGTTGACAATGTAGCACGACGCTCCGATAATGAATGGTTACGATGGGCGGCTCTCCTGCATGATATCGCTAAACCCGCTACTAAGAAATATGATTCCAAATCAGGCTGGACTTTTCATAATCATAATTTCATAGGAGAAAAAATGGTGCCCCGTATTTTCAGGGAGATGAAACTCCCTCTTAATGAAAAAATGAAATACGTGGCGAAATTGGTTGGTCTGCACATGCGTCCACAATCTGTAGGAGAAGAGGGTGTAAGCGATTCAGGGGTAAGACGTCTGATAACCGACGCCGGAAAAGATGTAGAAGACCTGATGATTTTGGCGGAGAGTGATATCACCTCGAAACAACCGGATAAAGTAAAGAGGCAACTCGAAGGTTTCTCTAAACTACGGGAGAGGATGCAACATATTCAAGATGCTGATGCTTTCCGCACATGGAAAAATCCTGTGGATGGTAATGAGATCATGGAAAAATTGGGTATACCTCCCGGACCGGAAATCTCACGTCTAAAAGAGCTCGTGAAAGAAGCTATAATGGAGGGTCGCGTCCCATACGAACATGATGCCGCCTGGGAATACCTGATCAACCATTATCAAACAAAATAAAATATAACAAATTCAATTTGAATTTACAAGCCAATAAAAAAGGGACTCCTTGCGGAATCCCTTTTTATTATGTTTAGTATTGACTGATTAGTCTTCGTTAAGATTTACACGTTTGAAGTCAACTACAACGAGACCCTTCTCAACACCGTTGAGATATTGGGCTACTGTAAGTTTGGCATCACGGTGATATTCCTGCTCCATAAGACAGCTCTCTTTGAAGAACTTGTTGATACGGCCGTTAGCGATGTTCTGGATCATCTGCTCAGGCAGATTGGCAGCTTTGGCTTCAGCGGCAGCTTTACCTACTTCACGAGCTTTCTGAGCCTCTTCTTCAGTGAGCCAGCCCTTAGCAATGTTAGAAGCGATGTGATCCTCGCTATCTACCAAGTTAGGATTAATGCCGGCTTTCTTGATAGCTACCTCAACGGCTTTCTTAACCTGTTCCTCTTTAGTCTTCTCAACAGCTATATTATACTCGTTGTCAATGATAGACTGAGCTACATGGTCGCGGTCAACAGCTACAGGATTCATAGCAGCGACCTGCATAGCCACTTCCTTACCTACTTCGGGAGAAATACCCTCGATGCTGAGACCTACGATAGTGGCGAGTTTATTGCCAAGGTGCTCATAAGCAGCAACAGTAGGAGCCTCTACATATTCGTAAGTGCCGAGCTCCATCTTCTCACCTGTCTTACCGATTTCATCGGTGATATTTTCCTCAACTGAACGGCCATTGAGATCAAGAGCCTTAACTTCATCAAGAGTCTTGGCACCTGCTTCAACAGCAGCATCAAGGATAGCTTTGGTAAGAGCACGGAACGATTCATTCTTAGCAACGAAGTCAGTCTCACATTTGAGAGCGACAATTGCCCCGAAGCCGGGCTTTACGGCAGCAAGAACACAGCCTTCAGCAGCTTCACGGTCTTCACGCTTAGCGGCCACAGCCTGACCTTTCTTACGGATAATCTCGATAGCTGCGTCGATGTCACCACCGGTCTCGGCGAGAGCATTCTTGCAGTCCATCATACCTGCACCTGTCATGTGGCGCAGTTTCTTTATATCTTCAATTGATACAGCCATGTCTGTAAATGTTGTTTAATTTATTATTCGGCCACTTCTACAGTTTCTTCAACAGCAGTTTCAGCTACAGGAGCCTCCTTGGGAGCTTCGTTGCGACGAACGCGACGACGTTTGTTAGTGTTGCCTTCTGCGCCCTCTTCCTTATCCTCAGGAGCATCCAGTTTCTCTACCTTACGCTCTTCAAGACCCTCGGCCATAGCACCGCAAACGGCATCAAGGATAATCTCGATGCTCTTGGAAGCGTCATCATTTGCCGGAATTACGAAATCAACGTTCTCAGGGCTTGAGTTTGTATCGACAATTGCGAATACAGGAATACCAAGACGATTAGCTTCAGCTACGGCAATGTGCTCTTTCATTACGTCTACAACAAAGAGTGCGCTCGGAAGACGGGAAAGATCGCTGATGGAACCGAGGTTCTTCTCAAGTTTGTCGCGCTGACGTTTGATCTGAAGTTTCTCACGTTTTGACAGATTATCGAAAGTACCGTCTTTCTGCATCTTGTCAATTGTAGTCATCTTCTTCACAGCCTTACGGATAGTAGGGAAGTTGGTGAGCATACCGCCGGGCCAACGTTCAATAACGTAAGGCATTCCTACTGATTCAGCTTTGTTAGCGATTGCTTCTTTAGCCTGTTTCTTGGTTGCTACGAAAAGAACCTTGCGACCGCTCTTTGCAATCTGTTTGAGAGCTTTGGAAGCTTCGTCAATCTTAGCTGCAGTCTTGTAAAGGTCGATGATATGGATACCGTTGCGCTCCATGAAAATATAAGGAGCCATGGCGGGATTCCATTTACGTTTGAGGTGACCGAAATGACATCCGGCCTCGAGGAGCTGGTCAAAAGTGGGTGTTGCCATTTTGAAATGATTTGCTTTTTGGGCAACCTGTACAATGGTTGCCGGGTGTTTACTTTCTTTAAAAAATTTCTTTAGAAATCCAATCCACAGGTAGGATAAAATCATCCTGTGGATTTAGATACTAAACAGAATAAGCATTTGAAAAATGTAAAGCCATTAACGCTTGGAGAACTGGAAGCGTTTGCGGGCTTTCGGCTGACCGGGTTTCTTACGCTCTACGGCACGAGGGTCGCGAGTCATGAAGCCTTCTGCACGGAGAGCCGGTTTATCCTCCGGATTGATCTTGACGAGAGCACGTGCGATAGCCAGACGAAGTGCTTCAGCCTGACCTTTGTAACCGCCGCCGTCAAGATGAGCTACGATATCGTATTTTTCAGCTGCCTCAAGAGTGTTGAGAGGCTGCTTAACTATATACTGAAGAATAGAAGAGGGGAAGTATACGTCTATAGGACGCTTGTCGATAACGATGTTACCGGTGCCCTCAGTGAGATAAACTCTGGCTACGGCTGCTTTACGACGGCCAATTGCATTAACTTTTTCCATCTTCTTCTATTATTTCACTTTGTTGATATCGATTACTTTAAGATTTTCTACATTGTGACCGTGTTCCGGACCATTGTATACGTAGAGGTTACGGAGCTGCTGTGCACCAAGAGGGCCTTTTGGAAGCATACCCTTAATAACCTTTACAAAAAGAGGATGACGACCGGCCTTATGGCTTTTCTTTAAAGACTTGGCCATGAGATCACCGGGAGTGTAGACACGCTGACCGCCGGGATAGCCTGTATAGCGAAGATATTCGCGGGTATTGAACTTATCCTTGCTCATCTTAACCTTATCGGCGTTGATGATAATCACGTTGTCACCACAGTCAAGATTGGGGGTGAAATCAGCTTTGTTTTTGCCGCGAAGGATTTTTGCTACTTTAGAGCAGAGGCGGCCGAGCACCTGATCGGTAGCGTCAATTACTACCCACTGCTTCTCTATGGTAGCGGGAGTCGCTGAAAGCGTTTTGTAACTTAAAGTATCCACTTTGGATTATAATTTATTATATGATTAACCTATTAATTCAATATGCACAATCAGGCACACTGAAATATTACCATCACTTTGTTATAGAGATAAAAAAAGGCCATGGGTTTATCCCTATAACACTTGACAGCTAACAAATTTGGATATAATCGGCTTGCAAAATTACAAAAAAATATTGACCTGACAAAATAAAAAAATATTAAAAAAAGACGGCACCAACTACCGGCAGTCATATATGCAAAAAAAGACGGCAACCA
>CAZPHL010000019.1:3778-32089 GCA_964586465.1 uncultured Sangeribacter sp. | reverse complement strand
CACAAGAGATGAAAGAAAAGAAAAAGATTTATGCGGTAATTGATACAAACGTCCTCGTATCTTCCCTTAGACACTTTCCAAAGAAGCCTTTTGTGGTGTCACCGACTCAAATGGTGGAAATCTTATATGAAAGAGGATACTTTTGATAATATAAATTTCTGTCAAGAGTGTTAATGAACTTATAGAGCACGTTTCTCTCCCCACATTCCCACCTTGAATTCATGATGACTTCTGCAAAGAATCTAATTGAATCTGCCTTTTGTTTTATGTACTGAACAAGTATAGGGTAATTGAATACGTATAGGAATATTTTGAGGAACAACACTAATTCTTACATACTACTTGCACAACAAGATTTTTATTTACTCTTAGCCATATTTAAAATTAAATGAACTCTAAAGTAATAACAGGCCGGGCCATTATAATTGTCTTAAGCATATTGTTTTCCGGTTTTACAACATTTGCCCAAAACGAAAAAACCGTATCAGTAGAAAGATTTGAAGCTCTTCCAAACGATTTATCGGCACAGAATAATCAGGTTAAAGATTTTAAAGGCAAAGCCGGTGCATTGTTGAAAGTGCTGAGCAAAGATGAGATTTCCGGAGTTAATACTCCTACAATCGGTGCAATATCCAAAAAAGGACATGAAACATGGATTAATCTCCCTGCAGGTACTCAGGAAATTGAACTGGAATTTCCTTCCCATGCTCCCTTGAAACTCTCCTTCTCTGATTTTAATTTAACTAAAGCCACTCCCAAGACCACATATCTTCTGATCTTGTCTGATGAAACGGGACTGCCGGTTATAAAAAATACCGATGAAGGAAATGAATACTTTCAAGAAGGCTTGAATTATTATTACGGTCTTTCCGGTAAACTTGATATGAAGAAAGCCAGACAGTCTTTTCTCAAAGCTGCTGAACAAGGCAATCCCGAAGCACAGTATTATTTAGGTATGATGTATCTTAACGCCGTGTCCATAGATAAAGATCCTAAACTTGCATACGAATGGCTGTCGGCTGCCTCTCGTCGCGATGATCCGGAAGCAATGCTCGAACTGGCCCGCATATATCAAGACAATAAATCGCCTAAATATGACGACCAGATGGCGTTTGCCTTTTTCAACAAAAGTGCTGATGCCGGAAATCCGGTTGCCAAAGCAGAGGTAGGGTATTATTATGACAACGGTCTTTATGTCGCCAAAGATACGGAAAAAGCTCTTCAGCTGTTTCAGGAAGCAGCTAAGCAGGGAAATCCTATGGGCCTCTATAATCTCGGAATGAAATACTATAAAGGTGATGGTATCGCTCAAAATAAAGCCAAGGCATTCGAGTGTTTTGTCAAGGCCGCAAAACTTGGTGATCCCTACGCTCAGTATAATGTGGGAGCCATGTATGAAAGAGGCATTGCCGTCTCTCAGGATATGGAGAAAGCTCTAAAATATTACCGTCAGTCAGCCGCACAAGGAAACGACAAGGCTATCTCAGCCCTCATCCTCTTAGGCGTGGACTAATAATTCATTCTATAAAAAGCTTTTAAGAATCGTGGCATAACAATCAATTCTATAAAATACTTTTAAGATAATTCTATAGAATACTTTTAAGGATAAGTGCATTGGCATTATCTACCAGATTGTTGTCAAGGTCTGTTAGATATATCTGTGTGGTCATTTCTGAGTTATGACCCATGCCTTCACTTATGACTCCGATAGGGATTCCTTTTGATTTAGCCACCGACGCCCAACTGTGGCGGGCCGCATATAATGTAAGGGGTGAGGATAGACCGATCAGTTTGGCGATACCTTTGAGACTTTTGTTGATATGATAACCGGCTCTCAGGTAGAGAGACCGGTCGTTTGAGCAGACCTTTCTTATGATAGGGAGAAGATAGCCTGTGGGATTTTCGGGATATTTTTTCAGTATTTCTTCCATATCGTAAGTCCATTTTATGATTATCTGCTGTCCCGTCTTTCGGCGTCGGTAGGAGATATATCCGTAGGTAAGATCACTTTTCCGTAGATAAGCCATGTCGATCAAGCTCATACCACGCAACATGAAGCTGAGTAGAAACATGTCGCGGGCAAAGTCATATTTGGGATTTTCAGTAAGGTCAAGAAGACGTAGTTTTTTGATGTTAGACACACTCAAGGCTCGTTTCCGGGTTTTCTCGCTGCCGGTAAAGACATGGCGGAATGGATAACGGTTTACCACCACTTCCTCTTCAATTGCACGGTTGTAGACTGCCCTGAGAATACGTGTGTAAAATGAAATGGTGTTCAGAGTCACACCTCTTTTCTGATGCCAGGCCATATATTCCTCCATTATATCGGAATTAAGACTGTCTAACAACAGATCCTCATTATTGCGGAATTTCTTAAAGCTGTTAAGAGCTGACCTGTAAGTTTCTGCAGTTCTGATTTTTCCTTTCCGTTTTAATTTTAAAATGAGGGATTGCATATAATTGAAAAGAGAATACGACTCTACATAATGTGTGAAATGATCAATGATGTCATCGGCCGAATATATGAGTCCTTCGTCATCTAATTTTCTACTTATTTTGTTCAGGCGTTCTACATCCCGACGTATGTTTTCACGGATAGACAGGATAAATTCCTTACGGTCACTATTACAATTATTGGCTATCATTGAACGCTTGGCATCCCATTCGGATGGCTTTATTTTATATTTTGATTGTATCCGGCGAACTTTACGTTCATGAATGATCTGATAATAAATACTACCCTCGTTGTCGGGTACGGTGGAAGGACGGAATTTTATCTTAATTGAGGCCATTTGTCTGAATGTTTTGTTTTTCCACTTACAAATTTAACAGACAAAGGAACAGATTGAAAGTTGTGTTGATTTTTTAATACAAATATGGATAAAGAATTATTACGTATTTATAGAAAGAAATAGTATGACTCAATCCGGTCATACTATTTCTTTCTAATGTTTATTCCTAATGTTCGCTTATTGATATTCCTGAGCTTTCTTTATAGAAAAATATATCCTTACGGCACTACCTCATAGCGCTATATAGATTTTCTTTTTAGGATTATATGAATACTCTTGATATACCAATCGATGGAGATTATTGGGGCTTAGGTATAAGCCGAAGCCATTTCCGATAACCGAACCAGGCTATCACCGTATAGATTGCATAGAGCACGCTGTAGAAAGGTATACCCTTATACCAATAAAGACAACTGCATACAAGGTCAACCACCAACCATACCAACCACTGTTCCGCATATTTCTTTGCAAGCATCCAAAGCCCAACGATTGAGAGGGCAGTAGTGAATGCATCAGCCACCGGAACGGTGGAATCAGTGAATGTAGTAAGTATCCACCAAATCAACCACCATAGCAATATTGTCACGGGAATAATGCCGATCCAAACCTTTAAAGGAGTGTGAGAGACGGGCAAATTATGTTTCTTTACTTCTGTTTGAGATTCTTGCCGGTCTGCTTCAGATGAAGCTGTAGCATGGGTGTGCTGCCTGCGCGATTTGCGTGTCCAGTTCCAGAAGCCATATACAGCTATGATAAGGTAGTAAATGTTTATACCGAAATCCGCATATAAGCCTTTGGAAAAATAGATCCACATTGAAATCATAGGCATGATCACTGATGCGAACCAAACTTTTGAGTCTGCCTGATATTCCCACCATAGGTAAAGCAGTCCCACGCAGAAGCCTAATATCTCGAGAAACATATTTGAAGTGTGTTGAATAATTTTATGACAGTTGATTTATCGGATAGTAGAATCTTAAGAAGTTGTCAGAAACTCAGTGTCGCTGTGGCCATGACGTGCGTAGGTGCCTGAGCCGCATAACCTGCATACCTGTAGATTATATTCTGACCGTTTTCCTTATAGTAGCCGGCTCCTGCATATCCATTGTTGAAATACTTCTTATTAAAAAGGTTGTAGATAGACAATCCGAGTTTGAGTTGTTTCATACCGGCAATCTTCTTGAACGTATAACCTAAATGAAGGTCAGAAACGAAGTATGCGTCAAGTTTTGCCTCTTCACTTCTGGCATTGTTCATGTATTGTTTACCGACATAACGGCTCTGCAGCTGCACATCTGCTCCCTTCCATGTGAAATTAAAGGAATTGTTGAATATCAGGTCGGGTGAGAAGGCGATGGGTGTATTGCCAAGGTCAAAATATATAGGGTTGGTCCACTCATCCTCATATATAGCTTCCGTAAAATTCTTTATCCTGTTGCGTGACCAGGTAAGGTTGAATTGCCATTCAAACCAGTCACAAGGTTTCAGGGCTGTCTGTAGTTCAAGACCCATGCGATATGAGTCAGGGACATTGACGCTGATGGCGTTACCTGTATCCGAGAGCTCACCTGTGGCTACAAGTTGATCTTTGTAAAGCATATAGTAAAGGTTTGCCCCCACGGAGAAAACAGGAAGAGAGAAGGTGTAGCCGAGTTCGAAATCATTCAGACGTTCCGCTTTGGGAAGGTGATGGATATCACCATCGGTGAAGTTGTCGCGGGTTGGTTCTTTTTGTGCTACCGACCATGAAGCGAACGCCCTGTGATTTCCCGCAGTGAAATTCAAACCGACTTTGGGATTGAAGAAATTCCAGTTCCGGTGGATGTCAAGCATATATGGCCCTTCGGTATTCCAATCGTAGTTGTCGGATGCGCCTTTGATCGTATAGTGTATATGTCGGTATTGCACGTCAGCAAAAGCCGAAAGTGTGGAGAGAATATCATAGTTGGCACGCAGGTAGGTGTTTAAATCGAATTTGCGGCCATAATTATCATAATATTTCTGCAGCGGATCAAGCTCGCCGATATAATTTCTCACCCATTTGATCTGGCCGAAGTGATGCCCTTTGAAATTCGTGGCTGCGATACCCCCGACTACATTCCAACGGTCATCTTGATAATTCAATGAAACCTGAGCTCCGTAAAAATCATTGACATTGTTTTTCAAACGGATAAGATCTGATTTCTTCACCTTTTCTCCATCAGCGTCTATGAAGGGAGCTAACCCGTATTCCACAAGAGTGCGGTTGGTTTTGTATTGATCGTAATAACCGTTATCCATCGTGTAGTGAAGGGCCGCGTTAAGGCGTAGCCGTTCGGTAAGGTGACGGTAAAAAAGAAGTTGGAAATGATGTTGGATATAATTGTCGAATTGGTCCGGATAATAGGCTGTCAGGCCGTTTGAGTCCGTGTATTTGCCACAAGGGTTATAACGGCGACCATACTTTTCCATTTCTTCTTTAGAAGCATAATCCCAGGCCATGTAGGTCTTCTCTTTACCTCCGAATACGAGCAGCCTCACCTGTGTGGATTCATCCCTGTAGGCGGCCTGAGTGAAGTAGCTCCACAGATCGGTTGATGCCCGTTCTATATATCCGTCTGAATGGAGATGACTGATACGCCCGTCGAAGCTCCAGTGGCCACCGAGCATTCCGGAACCAACACGGAAAGTCTCTCTGTTTGTATTATAAGCACCGTATGCGCCTGAAACTTCGGCGTAAGGTGTCTCTGACGGTGCATCTGTAATCATATTGACACTTGCTCCGAATGCGCCGGCTCCGTTAGTTGATGTGCCCGCGCCACGTTGTATCTGCACGTCACGCAACGATGATGCGAAATCCGGCATATTTACCCAATATACGTTATGACTTTCCGGATTATTGATGGGTATGCCGTTGGCTGTGACATTTATACGGGAGCCGTCGGTGCCTCTCACACGCATGGAGGTATAACCGATGCCGGCGCCCGCATCTGAGGTTGTGGTTATAGATGGTGTGAACCGGAGCAGATAAGTTATATCACGGCCGTCATTGTCTTTTAATAATTCTTTTTTTGAGACGTTGGTGAAAGCCACCGGTGTTTTAGCTGTCGCACGGTTGGCTACTACTTCCAATTCCATGAGTATTGACGGCACTGTGTCAGGTTCGGAAGGGTTTTCTTCGCTCGCATATAGGCAAAGCGGTGAGGCCGACAGTGCCGGCACAAGGAGAAGTTGTAAAAATTGCTTCTTCATAAAATTTTCGCTACGCCGGTATTACCCGGATCAGGTTCGAAGGGTATGATCTCAGATCGTCCAAACTTTCACTCTTGAAAGTTTTGTGGAAACGAACACCCCTAAAATTATGTTATTTATCTCTGGTTTTCGGTTTATGTAAGGGCCAACCCTTCAGTGACGTGAGCGACAACCTGAAAAGTTGGCAATATGCCGATGATAGGGTAGGAGAGAAGGATAAAAAAAGGAGCCCCTGTTGCATTGGAGCAACAGAGACTCCCCCTTTTTAATAAAATGGATGATTATTATTGGATGCGTATTAAATCATCTTTGGGATGCGTTCTGTCAGTCGATGCATTTGTTATGTTCGAGAAGCAATGTCATCGAAGGACGGTCGCATATTTCGGCCGGACCGAAATACTGGATCGGGCCCGGATACTGATAGAGAGTATTGAGGGCGAGAGTCTCACGCATAGAGGCGAACTTGAGATATGGACGGCCGTTGAGATTTACAAGTGCTTTCTGGATAACGGGTTTCATCTTACCGTTACGACGCTCCATGTTCATCATCATTGTGATAGGTATACCGCCTGCAATCCAGTTCTCTGTTGTGTCTGTGAGGTTGCGTACTGAGCTCATATAACCTGTAAGACCGGAATTGATAAGCATCGCAGCGTTGAAACCGAGAGCGTAGCAATAGTCGGCATCGAAGTTGGTAGGATCCGCGCAGCGACCTTCATAACCGAAGAAGTGGTGCTGTGCGTTAAACTTACCTGAGTACTGACCTTCAGCAGCCATCTCTTCGAGACGTTTTCCTACCATTTCGCTCAGAAGACTTTCAGTCTCGATGAGAGAAACCTGTACGTTGCCATGGCTGTCACGGTCGAGGCTGAGCTGGAGAGCTATAGCCTTGGGAAGTGACTTGTAGAGGTCAGCGTTTACAGGGCTGAGGAATGAATGGATCTTCTCGAGCTTTTCATTCTCGTCAAGACCGTCGAGATCGGCTGTGTGGGCCGCCAATACTTCGTTAAGCTCTGCGATAAGGGCTTTCATTGAAGGAATGAACTCGATAAGGCCTTCAGGCACGAGAACTGTTCCGAAGTTCCAGCCAAGTTTAGCGCGCTCGGCTATGACATAACAGATATAGTTGACGATATTATCGAGAGTCATACGCTTTGCAAGCACTTCCTCAGAAATCAGGCAGACGTTTGGCTGAGTCTCAAGCGCACATTCAAGTGCGATATGAGAAGCCGAGCGTCCCATGAGTTTGATGAAGTGATAATATTTCTTGGCTGAGTTGCAATCGCGCTGGATATTACCGATTACCTCGCTGTAGACCTTGCATGCGGTGTCGAAGCCGAAGGAGGTCTCGATCCACTCGTTCTTAAGGTCTCCGTCAATTGTCTTGGGCACACCGATAACCTGTACACCTGCACCGATATTCTTGTAATACTCTGCAAGCACAGCTGCATTAGTGTTGGAGTCGTCACCGCCGATAATTACAAGGGCTTTGATGTTGAGCTCCTTAAGAATCTTAAGACCTGCTTCGAATTGCTCCGGTGTCTCAAGTTTGGTACGACCCGAACCGATGATGTCAAAACCACCTGTATTACGGAAATCCTTCAGGTAACCTGCTGTAATCTCCATGTACTGGTGATCTACGAAACCGCTGGGGCCCATGAGGAAGCCATAAAGACGACTCTCTTTGTTAAGACGTTTGATACCGTCGAAGATGCCGCTTACAACGTTGTGCCCACCGGGAGCTTGGCCTCCGGAAAGGATGATACCTACGTTGAACGGTTCTTCTACACGCTCCGGATTATCGTTGTGTTCGAACTGAACGATAGGGAGACCATAAGTGTGGGGGAAGAGTTTTTTGATCTCTTCCTGATCGGCTACCGACTGAGTGGCTTCACCGATTTTGAGTTTCACCGGACCCTGAAGGGCCTTGGGGAGCTTGGGCTGATATTCAGCTCTCACTCTCTGAAGAGGACTCTTTTTCATTTAGAGTAATTGGAGTTGTTTTTTAAGTTAAGAAAAGAGAGGGTAGGAGAGAGGATTGTCGTTATCAGCAGGGAAGTGCTGCGTTGGTCTTGTGGACTGCTTCAGCGCTCTTCTTGAAGAGTTCTTTTTCCTCTTCGTTAAGTTCTATCTCAAGGATTTTCTTTATGCCACCCTTGCCGAGCACACAGGGCACGCCGATGCAGAGATCCTTCTCGCCATATTCACCTTCGAGAAGTGCGGAGCAGGGGATAATGGCATCCTGATCGTGGATTACGGCCTCAACCACTTCAGCTGTAGCTGCGCCCGGAGCATACCATGCAGAGGTGCCGAGAAGTTTGGTGAGAGTAGCGCCGCCCACCATTGTGTCGGCTGCAACTTTGTCAAGTTCCTCAGCTGAGAGGAAATTGGTAACAGGAATGCCGCGGAGTGTGGCGAAACGCTTCATCGGAATCATTGTGGTGTCTCCGTGGCCGCCGATTACGAAGCCTTCCACTTCGTTGGGATTAGCCTTGAGAGCTTTGCTGAGGTAATATTTGAAGCGGCTGCTGTCGAGAGCACCACCCATACCGATGATACGGTTCTTGGGAAGACCTGACACCTTGTGGATAAGGTAAGTCATTGTATCCATAGGATTGGATACGCAAACGATAACAGCGTTGGGGCTATGGGCGAGTACACTCTCTGTAACCTGCTTTACTATGCCAGCGTTAACTCCGATAAGCTCTTCGCGAGTCATGCCGGGTTTACGGGGAATACCAGAGGTGATTACTACAACATCACTGTCTTTTGTAGCCTCATAGTTGTTGGTTACGCCTGAAATACGGGTATTCATATCGAGCAGATTGGCTGTCTGCATCATATCCATAGCCTTTCCTTCAGAAACACCTTCCTTGATGTCGATCATCACAACTTCATCAGCAATTTCGCGCAGTGCGATAACGTTTGCTGCAGTAGCGCCTACGTTGCCGGCGCCTACGACTGTTACTTTTGACATAACTTATTACGTTTTAAGGGTCTATATGTAAGTATAAGATATTCTTCGAGGTCAGGTGAAAGATGCGTGTCTTTCTGCGGGTGCAAACCTGCCGGGGCTCCCTCCGGGCACTTTCTTTCAGATTTATGCAAAATTAAGGAAAAAATTCCATAATGCAACTATGAGGTGACCTTTTTTTATAAAAATTCTCCTTTACCGTTTCTTATGATTTCAGGTTCGCTCCCTGTGCAATCTACAATGGTGGATGGTACGGTGCCACCATCGCCTCCTTCGATCATCATATCCGCTTTCCCTTCATAATTCTCGGCTATCAGCTCGGGATTGATTGCATAGTCAGTCTCATCAAATTCAATGGATGTGGTGAGAAGCGGATGACCGAGACGTTGCGCTATGTCGGTGCAGATTTTCTTGTCGGGGATACGGATGCCCACTACTTTTCTGCCTTTGAAAGCTTTGGGTAATGTCGATGCCGATTTGAAGAGGAATGTGAACGGTCCGGGGGTATTATCGCGTAGAAGACGGAAATCTTTGTTGTCGAATCTGGCATATTCCGATGCCATAGATATGTCGGAGCAAATAATCGATAGATTGGTTTTATCGGGATTGAGGCCTTTTAGTCGGCACACGCGTTCGATTGCCTTCGGATTGAGGGCGTCACACGCTATTGCATACAGGGTATCGGTAGGACAAATCATGATCTGCCCCGCTTCAAGACTGTTGCAAATCTCATCGAGTTGCTTTGACGAAGCCTCATCATTCCATATCTTTATTGTTTTCATGACATTGTGTATTAGGTTTTTGTTTGTTTTTATCACACGCTTCGGAGAGGGAGCAACCGCAGCAACTGTCTACATGACCCTTCCGGCGGAGTGCTATGATTTTTATGACGATATAGACCGCTGCTCCCAGGAGCACGAGGCCCACAAATATATATTGCAATGTAAGGCTCATTTTCTGATTTTTTTACAGGAGTGTTTTGTCAGGAGTTGTCTTTTGATTTCCGGCTTTTCCTAACCTTCTTCTCTGCTTTGGGAGCCTCCTCTTTCCCTGTAGTTTTCGTTTTTCCTCCGGTTGAGGTGAGCTGTTCGGCTATGATACGTCGGTTGGAGTTGTCACGAAGCACGGCCATGGTGATTTCCGTGATCATCAGTTTGATTTTTTCAATAAATTCCTTCGCATCATATTCGCGACGCTCGATTCCTCTGAGTCTGCCTTCCCAGATTCCGGTTAGCTTGGCGCTTTTCAGAAGTTCCTCTTTGATAAGGCCTATCAGTTCTATAGCGGCGGGAGTGGCGCGGAGCGACTTCCTTTCTCTGACTATATACCCCCTCTTGTAGAGTATCTCAATGATAGCCGCTCGAGTTGAAGGTCGTCCTATCCCGTTGGCTTTCAACGATTCTCTCAGCTCCTCGTCATCCACCATCGCTCCTGCGGTCTCCATTGCCTTAAGGAGGGTGCCTTCCGTGAAATATTTCGGGGGCTGGGTGGTTTTCTTTACCAGCCGTGGACTGTGTGGCCCCTCTTCTCCTTTTGTGAAAGCGGGTAGTCCGGCAGCATTGTCGTCATCTGCGTTATCCTTGTCGGAAGCATCGTCACTTTTAACATCTCCGGCGTAGACAAATTTCCAGCCCGGATCGATAATGACTTTGCCGGTGGCTTTGAAGTTGACTTTTTCCACTTTTGCCGAAACAACGGTCTGTTCAAAACTACAGTCGGGAAAGAAGGCTGCAATAAACCGTAAGGCTATCAGGTTGAAAACTTCTCGTTCGTTTTTAGAAAGATTTGCGGGCAACGGTTGGCCCGTGGGGATGATAGCGTGGTGATCGGTGACTTTTGAATTGTCAAACACCTTTTTGCTTTTCCGTAGTTTCTTTCCTCTCAATGGGGCCATCAACGTCTGGTAATCGGAAAGCGAATTGAGTATAGAGCCGCATTTGCCATACACATCGTCTGTGAGATAGGTGGTGTCAACACGCGGATAGGTCGTGACCTTTTTCTCGTAAAGACTCTGGATGGTGCGGAGGGTTTCTTCAGCACCGAGATTGAGTTTCTTGTTACATTCCACTTGTAAGGAGGTGAGGTCAAACAATCGGGGGGGCGCCTCTTTTCCCGCTTTCTTTGTGACATCTGTCACCGTGAGAGGGAAATTCTTCAGATGTTCCACCACTTGCTGACCCTTTTCCTCGTTATCGAAACTTTTTCCTGTAGCCGAGAAGATAGTGTCTCGGTAGAGTGTTTTCAGTTCCCAGTAGTCGGTAGGTTTGAAATTTTCTATCTCAAGCTGACGGTTGACAACTAACGCGAGAGTAGGGGTCTGCACACGACCGATCGAGAGAACCTGTCCGTGAATACCATATTTCAATGAATAGAGGCGAGTGGCGTTCATGCCGAGCACCCAGTCGCCTATGGCACGGCACAGGCCTGCCGTGTAAAGCGGCTCGAGGTCCTCATGCGGTCGCAGATGTTTGAAGCCCTCTTTTATAGCTTCATCTGTGAGTGAACTGATCCACAGACGTTTTATAGGTTTCTCGCAACAAGCCTTCTGCATCACCCAGCGCTGAATCAGTTCACCCTCCTGACCCGCATCGCCGCAATTTATAATTTCATCACATTCCTTTATGAGACGTTGTATTGTCTCGAACTGTTGTTTATACGTGGGACTGTCGATAAGTTTTATTCCGAACCGCGGCGGGATCATTGGCAATGCTGAAAGTGACCAGCGTTTCCAGTCATGGCTATAGTCATGAGGCTCTTTCAACGTGCAGAGGTGACCGAAAGTCCAGGTCACACAATATCCGTTGCCCTCCATGTATCCCTCGCGGCGGGTGACTGCCCCGAGTATCCTGGCTATATCTCGACCGACACTCGGTTTCTCAGTGATGCATAAAATCATCCTCTTAACTGTGAGTTACTTCCTTTGTTACTTGTTTGGCCTCTTCCCAGATTTCATCCATTTCGGCAAGCGACATGTCTTTGAGAGATTTTCCTTTCTCTTTGGCCTTTTGTTCGAGGTAATTGAATCGTGAGATGAATTTTCGGTTGGTGCGTTCGAGTGCATTCTCGGGATTGATGCCATAAAGTCGGGCGGCATTGACTATAGAGAAGAGAAGATCTCCGAATTCTGCTTCCATGTCTTTCACCGAACCGGCTTTTATCTCAGCTTCAGTCTCGGCGATTTCTTCCTTGACTTTGTCCCACACCTGCGAAGGTTTATCCCAATCGAAGCCCACGTTGGCAGCTTTTTCCTGAATTCGGTCGGCTTTGATGAGGGCGGGAAGTGCAGAGGGCACTCCGGCAAGTACGGTCTTGTTACCCCCCTTTTCACGGAGCTTAATCTGTTCCCAGTTTTGAATCACCTGTCGGGCATCATCCGCCTTTACATCTCCATAGATGTGGGGATGACGGAATATAAGTTTGTCGGTCAACGAATCGCAGACATCGGCAATGTCAAACTGCCCCTTTTCATCAGCTATTTTTGAATAGAAGGCCACATGAAGAAGCACATCACCGAGTTCTTTCCTGATATTGGGCACGTCATCGGCGATCAGGGCGTCAGCCAGCTCATATACTTCTTCCACCGTGTTGGGTCGGAGTGACTCATTTGTCTGCTTGGCATCCCAAGGGCACTTTTGACGGAGTGTGTCGAGCACCTCGAGAAATCGGCCAAAGGCTGCCATTTTTTCGTCAGTTGTATGCATGGGTATGTATCTTTAACTAATTTTGGATGCAAAGTTAGATAGAATTTGCGAGATAATTTGTATCTTTGTGGCTTGAAAATGATATTCGGTCCACCTTGCCTTACAAACAGGGCTCGAAGGGAGGGCTAAAAATCGATAAAATGGAGAGATTAGTAGATACTGATAAAGCGAAAGAGCTTAAGCGTCTTCTTGAGTCATCTGAGAGGGTAGTCCTCACGTGTCATGTGCGTCCCGACGGAGATGCGATCGGCAGCACTTTAGGCTTATGGCATCTCTTACGCAGTCTGGGTAAGGAGGTCACTGTTATCGTTCCCGACAAGGCTCCGGGTAATCTGTCATTCCTTCCCGGTTTCAAGGATATCGCCGTTTACACCTGCCATGCCGATTATTGCCGCACGACAGTGGAACAGGCAGACCTCATCATCTGCTGTGACTTCAACACACCCTCCCGACAGGATAATCTCGCTCCTTTGATTCAGGGTGCTCAGGCCAAGAAAGTGCTTATCGATCATCATCAGGAACCTGAGGATTTCGCCGACCTGATGATTTCCTACCCGGATATGTCCTCTACATGCGAACTCTGTTTCAGACTTATTGCTTCTATGGGCCTCTTCGGGGAAGTGAATATTGATTGCGCCACCTGTCTGCTCACGGGTATTATCACTGACACACGTAATTTCACGGTCAATATAAAACACCCGGATCTCTATGAGATACTGATGCGCCTGCTTGATAAAGGCGTGGATAAGGAGAGAATTGTGAAAGAAGCTCTCAATACACGCAGTTACTGGAGCCTCAAACTTGAAGCGTTTGCCATTTCGGAGCGCATGCAGATTTTTCCATCCCACAGGGCAGCCGTAATTACTCTTTCAAGAGAGGATCTCGAGAAATATAAGTATGAGAAAGGTGATACCGAAGGCCTTGTGAATCGTCCATTGGAAATAAAGGGAGTGGTTTACAGTATTTTCATGCGGGAAGATCCCGATTGTGTGAAAGTTTCGGCACGCAGTGTCGGTAATTTCCCGGTTTCGGAGATTTGTAAGCAGCTATATGGCGGCGGTGGTCATCTTCAGGCTGCCGGCGGTGAATTCTTTGGTCCTCTCGAGGAGTGCAAGAGATTGTTTCTTGACCATATAAGCGATTTCGACAAGTATCTCGCGGGTGTCCCTTACGAGAAACTGGCCATGTAGTGCTCTCCGGTACTTGCAGGAGTTAATCCGGCAAGTCAAGATAATCAAGCCGACTGATAACATTTATAATCCAACATAATACACGGTTACCATACCGTTCATCAAATAACTTTTCATCAAAATGAACAAAAGAAAAAAAATAATATTGAGTAACTCAATTGTTATGATGCTCCTGTTGCTTGCCGCCGGCCTGGGCTCTTGCAGCAAGTCGCAGAGCTATTCAGAATTGCTCAGAGAGGAGGAGAGAGCAGTTAATCTTTTCTTGTCGGGACAGAAGGTAATCAACGAGATACCGGCTGATTCCATCTCTTTTATAACCGGCACGGATGCTCCTTTCTACCGTCTTGATGAGGATGGTTATATCTATATGCAGGTCATCAACAAAGGTGATTTGTCGGAGAAAGCCGAACCCGGCGACCTTGTGTATATAAGATATGAGAGAGAGGATTTGAAAGCTACTTATCTTGGATATGACACACCCTATATCGGCGGTAATGAGAATACCTTCTCGAATCATCTTAATGACAATGTGAGCTTCGTTTACAAGAACCAGTACCTTGCGTCTACGCAGACTTATGGTCAGGGCGTGCAGTGGCCTCTCAGATTTTTAGGCTTCGGCAGTGAGGTAAATCTGGTGCTTCGCAGCTACTATGGCTTTGCCGAGGATATGACCCAGTGTGTGCCGTATCTGATAAATATCAAATATTTCAAGCCTGAATATTGATGGCCTTTGAGAGAGATAATCTCTCGGAGTCTGACTATATGCAGGATGAGAATGCAAAGATAACAGGGGATAGGTGAAGATTTACAGGACAGGATGAATATTAAAGGGAATACTAATTTATATAACGAAGGAAAAAATCATAAATCATGGCTTTGATCAAATCGATATCAGGCATCAGGGGAACTATCGGCGGTAAATCGGGCGAAGGTCTCGGAGGTGTCGACATTGTGAAATTCACAGCGGCTTACGCTGAGTTCATCCGTCGTAATAATCCCGCTGCAAGTAAAATAGTTGTAGGGCGCGACGCCCGTATCTCCGGAATGATGGTAGATCATCTCGTCACGGGTGCACTGATGTCAATGGGCCTTGATGTAATCAATATAGGCATGGCCACTACCCCCACCACCGAGCTGGCCGTGACCGGTCTCGGTGCCGACGGTGGCATCATTATAACTGCAAGTCATAACCCGGTGCAATGGAATGCCCTGAAGCTTCTAAATAATAAGGGTGAATTCCTGTCTGACGCCGAGGGTAAGGAGGTGATATCAATAGCAGGAAACGATGATTTCACCTTTGCAGATGTGTTTGACTTGGGAAAGGAATATAAGGATGACACATGGGCCATGCGCCATATAGAGATGGTCAGGAATCTTCCTTTGGTTGATTGTGAGGCTATCTCGAAAGCAGACTTTACCGTTGCCGTCGACGCCGTCAATTCCATCGGAGGAAAAGTGATTCCCGCTCTGCTGAAGGCACTGGGTGTGAAAAACGTGATTGAGCTTAATTGCGAGGCTACCGGTAAATTCGCCCATACTCCCGAACCGATACCAGAGAATCTGACCCAGATCTCGACGCTGATGAAAGATGGCGTGGCCGACGTGGGCTTTGTTGTCGATCCTGATGTCGATCGCCTGGCTATCGTGATGGAAAACGGTGAGATGTTTGTCGAGGAATACACTTTGGTCGCTGTGGCAGATTATGTATTGGGTCACACCCCCGGCGCCACGGTTTCTAATCTGAGTAGCTCACGCGCACTGCGTGATGTGACGGAACAGCACGGATGCAGCTATTCCGCGGCGGCTGTCGGTGAGGTGAACGTTGTCACCCGTATGAAGGAGACCGGGGCCGTGATAGGGGGCGAAGGCAACGGCGGAGTCATCTACCCCGAGTTGCATTATGGTCGCGATGCTTTGGTGGGAGTAGCCCTGTTTCTCACACTCATGGCCAGGAGTGGGAAAAAAGTGACGGAATTAAAGGCCGGTTATCCTCAATATGCCATAGCAAAAAACAAGATTCAACTTACTCCTGATATTGATGTGGACGCTATTCTGGAGGCGGTAAAAGATAAATTCTCTAATGAGAAAATCACTGATATCGATGGCGTGAAGATAGATTTCGCCGATTCCTGGGTGCATCTCCGCAAGTCGAATACCGAGCCGATAATCCGTATTTACAGCGAGGCTGCCACAATGGAGCAGGCGGATGCTCTTGCCGAAGAAATAAAGAAAGTTATCTCTTCACTCTAATCAGTCGTAAATCAACCAAAATTCCGCAACATAAAGAGCTGCCGGAATAAAATAAATCGGATAAAGATGCTGAAAAAGTTTTTTATGAACACGCTTTCCTCCTTTGTGGGGGCCTGGATAGCATTAGTGTTGTTCGGAGTGGTAGCCGTGTTGGTGACCATCGGTATAGTGGCCAAGTTAGGTGTAGCCACCTCTGCACCTGAATCAATCAAGAAGGGGAGTGTGCTCACAATTGACCTTTCAGGAAGTATCGTGGAACGTGAGACCCCTGTCCAGCTGGATTATTTTTCACTCATACAAGGTGACGTGGAGCGTCCGCAGACTCTCATAAATCTTATGAGCGCGATATCGGAAGCTAAGGAAAACGATAATATCTCAGCCATTTATCTGAAATGCGGAGGTGTCTCCGCCTCTCCGGCCACACTTAACGCTCTCCGTGGTTCGCTTGTTGATTTCAAGAGCCGTGGAAAACAGATAATCGCTTACGGCAATAATTACGGCATGGGCGATTATTATCTTGCCTCCACAGCTTCTAAAGTCTATATGAATCCGGGTGGTGAATTGCTTCTCCAGGGACTCGGAGGTACTAACATGTACTTCAAGAATCTCTTCGATAAACTCGGAGTGGAGTTTCAAGTGGTGAAAGTGGGCACATTCAAGTCGGCGGTTGAACCTTATATCATGAATGAGATGAGCGAGCCGGCCCGTGCACAGCTCGATACGCTTTATACCAATCTTTGGAACGTGATATGTGAGAATATTGGTAAAAGCCGTAAGAAGCTTACAGAGGAGGTGATTAACAACGCCATTAATAATGACTTTATTTTCCTCCAACCCGCAGAGACTGACCTTAAGGCGGGTTTCGTCGACGCTCTGGTTTACGAACGCAGCATGGACAGTATCATAGCCGCTGCTGTCAGCAAGGATGTGAAGAAACTTAATTTTGTAGGTCCTTCAGCCTTATTGTCGCAGACCGATTGGGGAGCTGCCTACACCTCTAAAAAGCAGATTGCCGTGCTTTACGCTACTGGAGAGATCGTTGACGGTGGTGGCGCTTCTACGATCAATTATAAGAAATTGGTGCCTCAGATTGTGGAACTGGCCGAAGATAAGAATGTCAAGGCCCTCGTGTTCAGGGTTAATTCTCCCGGTGGTGCCGTCTTCGGAAGCGAGCAGATAGGAGAGGCGCTCGATTATTTCCAGAGCAAAGGTAAACCGCTTGTAGTGTCGATGGGTGACTATGCTGCCTCGGGTGGTTATTGGATTTCTTGCGGTGCCGACAGAATTTTCGCCGATCCTCTCACCATCACAGGTTCTATAGGTATCTTCGGCCTTATACCTAATGTAAAAGGTTTGGCCGACAAAATAGGTGTGACTCCTCAGACTGTATCTACCAATCCGGATGCCAACTTCCCTTCGCTGTTTTATCCTATGACCGAGACTCAGCAAGCTGCCATGCAGAGTTATGTGGAGAGGGGTTATGACAAGTTTATAGCCCGTGTCGCCAAAGGAAGAAACATGAGTGAGGCGGAGGTGAGACGCATCGGTGAAGGCCGTGTTTGGGATGCTGTCAAAGCCAAGGAGATAGGACTGGTTGATGAACTTGGCGGTATTCATGATGCCGTGGAATGGGCGGCTGAAAAGAGCGAACTGGGATCTTCTTACGATGTGGCTCTCTATCCTACCCTTGAATCCACAATGTGGGATTTCATTCCCGAACTGGCAAATATGCAATCGGTGGAGGCTATGCGTCAGGCTCTCGATGGCAAATATGACGACATAGCTGTGAGATGGGCGAGAGAGCTTCTCAGCCGGACTCCTGTCCAGGCCCGTATGCCGTATATAAATATTGGCTTCGGCACCCCCGCCCTACGGTAAGACCGGAGCCTCTCTCTAACCTTTGGGATGTCTTTTCGCGATTTCTCTGATTGTTACAACCCCGAGAGGGATTAATCAATAACCTTGCTGATTATTTCATATTAATGACTGTGAAAACAAAGACCGATAAATTAATGGTTGCACTCCTCACGCCGCTCTCATGGATTTATGGGGCGGTGACGGGAGTGCGCAACTGGCTTTTCGATCAAGGCGTTCTCAAGGAGACGGAATATGAAATTCCGATTGTCGGAGTCGGCAATATCACTGTCGGGGGCACCGGGAAGACCCCCCATGTGGAGCATATCGTAAGGAATCTTGCCGCAGACTATAAGATTGCTGTCCTCAGCCGGGGATATAAAAGGAAGACAAGGGGTTTTGTCCTTGCAAATTCCCACAGCACTCCCGAGCTGATTGGAGACGAACCGTTTCAGATATACCAGAAATTCGGTCAGAGCGCATACGTGGCGGTTTGTGAAAGCCGCAGAAAGGGCATCGATGAACTTTTACGTCTCTTCCCCGATCTTCAGCTTATCGTGCTCGACGATTCATTCCAGCATCGTTGGGTGAAGCCGAAAATGTCGATATTGCTTATGGATTACAACCGTCCGGTGTATGAAGATAAACTGTTGCCTTTGGGCAGGCTCCGCGAGAGCAAGCTTCAGGTCAATCGTGCCGATATGGTTATAGTCACTAAATGTCCCGATGATATCCAGCCCATCAATTTCAGGATTATAAAAAAAGATCTCAATCTCCTGACTTATCAGCACCTGTTTTTCTCTCGCTATGAATATGGTTCGCTTTGTCCCGTTTTCGCCGAGGAGGCTCCATATAAAGCCAATCTGGCGCAACTCACCGACCAGGATGGCGTGCTTTTATTGACCGGAATAGCTCACCCTCATTATTTCGTGCGTCATTTCCGTCGCTATCCTTTCAAGATGAAAGTGGAGCAGTTCTCTGATCATCATGACTTCTCGAGAAGCGATATAGCGCAGATCACGAGAAAATTCAAGAGCGTGCCCGGTGCCCGGAAAATAATTGTGACTACTGAGAAAGACGCCGTAAGACTCATGCATAATCCTTATTTCCCTCAAAGTCTTAAGCCCTTCACATTTTATCTGCCGGTGACGGTGAAGATGTTTGATGCGCTCGAAGGCGGGGATTTCATCACTGAACTCAAGAACGGACTGAAGATGTCGCCTGCCGAACCTCAAAATGAGGAGGAGGCTTAAGAGGGATGCAACTATAAATCCCCGTAAAATGTTATACCATTAGCCAAAATTAATACATTATGGAAAAATCAATGTTAGATAAAATCAACGAGACTGCTGATTATATACTCAAAGAGGTGGGAGAGGCCCCAGAAACTGCCGTAATATTGGGCACGGGACTCGGTGACCTTGTCAACCACATAGACATCAGGAAAGAGATACCCTATACTGACATACCGAATTTCCCGGTCTCCACTGTGGAGGGCCACAGCGGTAAACTGATTTTCGGAATGTTGGGAGGCAAGTATATAATGGCTATGCAAGGACGTTTCCATTACTATGAAGGCTATGACATGAAGCAGGTGACTTTTCCTGTGAGGGTCATGAAAAAACTCGGTGTCAACCGACTGTTTGTCAGCAACGCAGCGGGCGGCATGAATAAGGAGTTCAAGGTGGGCGACGTCATGGTAATCACAGACCATATCAATCTTTTCCCCGAGAATCCTCTCAGAGGCAAGAATTATGAGGAACTCGGTCCTCGTTTCCCGGCTATGACCGAAGCCTACAGTGCTGAAATGATCGCTTTGGCCGATACAATTGCTCAGGAAGATGGCATCCGTCTGATGCACGGTGTATATGTCGGCACTGCCGGACCAACCTTCGAGACACCGGCCGAGTATGAGTATTTCCGTATTATCGGAGGTGATGCGGTCGGAATGTCAACGGTGCCGGAGGTGATTGTCGCCAATCATGCCGGAATGACCGTATTCGGAGTGTCAGTGATTACTGATCTTGGCGGAAAGGATGTGAAGGAGGTGCCCACTCATGAGGAGGTGCAGAAAGCTGCTGTCAAGGCTCAGCCTGTCATGACTCATATCATTAAGCAGATGCTCGAGCGTATCTGAATTACGGAAATATAAAATTTAAAAGTAAAAGAAAATATAACCCTGAAGCCTGGCCTGACAAAAGAGTTTTTTACTCAGGCCGGGCTATTGACATTAGTAAACACTATGGAGAACAAAGAGACAGAGATATCACAGTTAGGTGAGTTCGGACTTATTGAACGTCTTACGAAAGACTTTCCGTTGAAAAATCCGGAGACAAAGAAAGGTGTGGGTGACGATGCCGCAATATTGACATTCGGCGACAAGGATGTGCTTGTGACTACCGACTTACTTCTGGAGGGTGTGCATTTTGACCTGCGCTATGTCCCGTTGAAACATCTCGGTTATAAGGCTGCTATAGTCAACTTCAGCGATATCTATGCCATGAACGGTACTCCCAAACAGATTACGGTAAGTTTGGGCGTGTCGAGCCGATTTACCGTGGAACATCTTGATGCACTTTATTCAGGTATAAAACTCGCGTGCGAACTTTATGGCGTAGACCTTGTCGGGGGCGACACAAGTGCTTCCGTTACAGGTCTTGTCATCAGCATCACTTGTCTTGGGGTGGCTTCTCCGGAAGATGTGGTGCGAAGGGACGGAGCGAAACCCACTGATATCATTTGTGTGAGCGGTGATCTCGGTGCGGCCTTCATGGGTCTTCAACTCTTGGAAAGGGAGAACACTGTAGCGGCCGGACAAAAGGATTTCCAGCCCGATTTCGCAGGTAAGGAGTATATCCTGGAGCGTCAGCTCAAACCGGAGGCTCGTAAAGATATTATTGAACTTCTGAAGAAAGAGGGAATAAAACCCACAGCCATGATGGATGTCAGCGACGGGCTCTCCTCAGAACTTCTACATATCTGTAAGGATTCCGGCACCGGTTGCCGCGTCTACGAAGATAAGATACCTATCGACTATCAGACTGCTCTGATGGCTGAGGAATTCAATATGAATCTTGTCACAGCTGCCATGAACGGCGGGGAAGACTATGAATTGCTTTTTACCGTGCCTTTGACCGATCATGAGAAGATCGAGAAACTGCAGGGTGTGAGGATGATCGGTTATATCACGAAACCCGAGTTAGGTTGTGCCATGGTCACCAGAGACGGTGCCGAGATTCCGATCAAGGCTCAAGGCTGGAATGCTTTCACCGATAAAGATTGATTCGCAGATCTTAAGAAAGCACAAGACATCGGTGCAGAGAAAAAATATGCGAATAAATCATAACTATCTGTTAAATTTTTTGATAAAACACCTGTTTTTAATAACGTTTAAACACGTTGAAGATTATTTAACAGTGCCGATGGAAATTTTTAAGTTAATAAATATTATTTTTGCATTTCAAAAAATAATTCCGCGCTAAATCCCTCTTTTACCAAGAAAAAAGTAAAAAAGAATAATATGAACGAAACAGTGAATATCAGAGAGTTGAATGACCTCATTGCTTCCAAGAGCAATTTCCTCAGCATGATCCGCACAGGCATGGATCGCAGGATTGTAGGTCAGAAACACCTTGTTGACTCTCTTCTCATCGCTCTCCTATGTAATGGCCACGTTTTGCTTGAAGGTGTCCCCGGTCTGGCAAAGACCCTTGCCATCAAGACCCTCGCCAATCTCGTGGATGCCAAATACAGCCGTATCCAGTTTACACCTGACCTTCTCCCCGCCGATGTGATAGGCACTCTTATCTACAGCATAAAGAATGAGACTTTCGAGGTTAAGAAAGGTCCGATTTTCGCCAATTTCGTCCTGGCCGACGAGATCAACCGTGCTCCGGCTAAAGTGCAGAGTGCTCTTCTGGAGGCTATGCAGGAGCGTCAGGTCACAATCGGTGAGGAAACTTTCCCTCTCGACCGTCCTTTCCTCGTGATGGCTACCCAGAACCCGATCGAACAGGAGGGTACTTATCCTCTCCCCGAGGCACAGACCGACCGTTTCTTGCTGAAGGTCGTGATCGGCTATCCCAAGAAAGAGGAGGAGAAAGCTATCATCCGTCAGAACATCTACGGCACTCCCGAGCCTATCCGTCCCGTGGTCAGCACTTCCGAGATACTCGAGGTGCAGAAGATAGTAGAAAAAATCTACATCGACGAAAAGATAGAGAATTACATTGTAGACATAGTTTTCGCCACCCGTGAACCGGCTAAGTTCGGTCTGCCCGATCTCGAGAGCATAATCTCCTACGGCGCTTCTCCGCGTGCCTCTATCAGCCTGGCGCTCGCTTCTCGCGCTTACGCTTTCCTTCAGGGTCGCGGATATGTTATTCCGGAAGATGTGCGCGCTGTCTGCCACGACGTGATGCGTCATCGTATCGGTCTGTCCTACGAGGCGGAAGCGAATAATATCGGTGCCGACGAGGTTATCTCAGCCATCCTTGACAAGGTGGTCGTGCCCTGATAAGTTACGATTGATATGGATGCGAAAGAACTGCTTCAGAAAGTAAGAAAAATTGAGATCAAGACCCGTGGATTGAGTCAGAATATATTCGCGGGTGAATATCATACGGCTTTCAAGGGCAGAGGTGTGATTTTCTCCGAGGTGAGGGAATATCAGCCGGGCGACGATATCCGTGACATCGACTGGAATGTGACGGCCCGCACCAACAAGCCTTATGTGAAAGTTTATGAGGAGGAGCGCGAACTCACGATGATGCTCCTTATCGATGTGAGCGGCAGCAGCGATTTCGGGGCTGCCGGCGAGGAGAAGAAGGAGGTCATCGCCGAGATCGCGGCTACCCTCGCCTTCTCCTCCATACAGAATAATGATAAGGTGGGCGTGATATTCTTCAGCGACCGCATTGAGAAATTCATTCCTCCCAAGAAAGGTAAGAAGCACATATTGTTGATTATCCGTGAGATAATCGATATGAAGCCTCAAAGCAGGGGCACGGATATTGACGTGGCCCTGAAATTCATGACAAATGCGTTGAAAAAGCGCTGCACGGCATTCCTGCTGAGCGACTTTATCGATAATCACGATTATTTCTCAAGTATGTCGATAGCCAACCGGAAGCATGATTTGGCGGCCATACAGGTCTACGACAAGAGGGATGCGAAGTTGCCCGATGTGGGCCTGATGAGAGTCAGGGACATGGAGACGGGAGCCGACCGCTGGATCGATACTTCGTCCAAAAGGGTGAGAAAAGCTTTCGACAAGGCCTGGTATGAGCGTCAGCAGAAGCTCGCTTCGGTCACCGGGCGTTGTGGGGTGGATCTGGCATCCGTGACCACTGATGAGGACTATGTGAAAGCGCTTCTAACACTGTTCCGAAATCGCTCGGCAAGATAAACCGGTGAAAGAATAGAATAATGATTCAGAAAATTAAGACCATACTTATAGTGCTTGCCTGCGTTCTCGGAGTGTCGGCGGCGGGGGCAAAGGTTACGGTGACGGCGAAGCTCGACTCCGTAAATCTTCTCATGGGCAATATGACCATGCTCGGTCTGGAGGTGGTGCAGGATAAGGGGAAACCGGGTGGTTTCCCGATGTTCAGAGAGGCTGACCCGGCATTGGGGTATGTGGGAGTTTGCGGCGACAGCATCGAGCTCCGCACTTCCTATAAGGCTGATACGCTCGAACTCGGTTCGGGTCGTATCCAGATTAACTATCAGGTCCCTGTCCAGGCGTTCGATTCGGGCACTTACCGTCTTCCGGCGTTTGTATATGTGTCGGAAAGTGACACGGCCCGTTCGAATATCCTTACGCTGAACGTCGTGCCGGTCAAGGTCACGGCCGATGACCCTATCGCAGGTTATGCTCCCGTAGCTGAGCCTGAAGGAAAGAAATTTACCGATGTCCTTCCCAACTGGCTGGCCGATTACTGGTGGCTTATACTTATCGTTCTGCTCCTGGCCGCAGGTGCATTCTGGGCTCTCGGCAGATATAAGAAAGAGGGTACGGTACTTCCCAAGAAACCGCAACCCACTCCTTACGAATCGGCAATGCGTGCTCTCAAGGATCTCAAGACCAAGAACCTTTGGGAACAGGGCCTGGAGAAGGAATATTTCACAAAGCTTACCGATATTCTCCGCACCTATCTTGACCGTCGGTTCGGCATCAACGCCATGGAGATGACCACCCGTGAGATCATGGAACGTCTTTATGAGAGCGATCTCAAGGATAAACGGGAATATATGCGTCAGATCCTGAGCGTGGCCGATTTTGTGAAATTTGCGAAAGTGCGTCCTCTTCCGGCCGATAATATCGCGGCTTATGAAAACGCCGTGAAGTTTGTGGAGGAGACGAAACCTGTGGCTCCCTCGCCTGAGGAGGCTGCCGCTCAGAATGATAAACCGGCAGACAAGACCGGTGCCCAAAGTGCTTCAAACAAGAGTAAAATCTCCGTAAAGAAAGAGAGTAAAATCTCAATAAAGAAAGGGGGTGAGAAATGATGCTTAAGTATCCCGGCTTCTTATGGCTGTTCCTCATCTACATTCCTCTGATAGCGTGGTATGTCTGGAAACACCGGAATGCCAATCCCTCTTTGGGCATCTCTACGGTTTCACCTGTAGCGAAATTGCCCGTGTCTTGGAAACTCATAGCCATGCATGTCTATTTCGTGCTTCAACTCGTGGCGATCGGCGCATTGATAGTGGCGCTTTGTCGACCGCAGTCGCACGATCATCTTCGCAGTTCGCGCATAGAAGGCACGGATATAGTGTTGGCTCTCGACATTTCCGGAAGTATGACGGCCAAGGATTTCGAGCCCTCCCGTTTTGCTGCGGCTAAGGATGTGGCCATGAAATTCGTTAATATGCGTGAGAACGATAATATGGGTCTCGTGGTGTTTGCCGGCGAGAGTCTTTCTTTGATGCCTCTCACCAATGACAGGGCTGCATTGCTCAATGCCATTCAGCAGGTGTCGATGGGCGACCTTACCGACGGTACGGCCATAGGCGACGGTCTTACGAGTGCCATCAACCGTATCGCCTCGGGAAAAGCCAAGTCCAAGAGCATTGTGCTGCTTACCGACGGTACCAATAATGCCGGTGACGTTCCTCCGTCAACAGCTGCCCAGATCGCCAAACAGAAGGGCATAAAGGTATATACCATCGGTGTAGGTACTAATGGTTCAATCCAGATTACTGATCCATACGGTTTTTCATCCACCACACTGGAGACAAAAATAGATGAGGCTTCCTTGAAACAGATAGCCGACCTCACAGGAGGTAAATATTTCAGGGCTACTGACGAGAAGATGCTCAACAAAGTGTTTGAGGAGATCGACCGTCTTGAGAAGACTGTGCTCGATGTAGACCGCTTCACACTGACGGAGGAGAATTTCGAACCCTGGATCATCATCGCTCTTTGTGCGATGTGTGCGGCCTTGCTCATGCGTTACACCATCCTCAGACGCATACCCTGATCATTCCCGCCGGCTTTTATGACAGCTGCCGGGTTGTAAATTTGATAAAGAAAAAAATCGACATATAAACAGATTATTAATGTTTAGTTTCGCATATCCAAGCCTACTTCTGCTGCTGCTCCTCGTGCCGGCCTTCGTGTGTCTTTACGCATGGGCCCGCTATGCGCGTAGCCGTAATCTGAAGAAGTTTGGCCGACCGAGAGTGCTCGCATCACTGATGCCTGAAACGTCGCCCTATAAACCACCTATAAAAATCACTTTGCAGATGCTTGCACTCACCCTGGTGATCATAGCGCTCGCACGCCCCTGGGGTGGTGTAAAGGATGAGAAGACGGTTAAAGAGGGCATCGAGGTTGTGATAGCTGTGGATGCCAGTAACTCCATGCTCGCATCTTCCACGGGCGATGAGAAGGGAATTGACCGTATGCGTACCGCCAAACTCATACTTGAGAAACTTATCAACCGTCTCGACAACGACCGGGTGGGTCTCATAATCTATGCGGGAGATGCCTACACGTTGATACCGGTCACGAGTGATTACGTCTCCGCCAAAATGTTCCTCAACTCCATCGACCCGAGCCAGCTCACCAATCAAGGCACCAACATCACGGCTGCCATTGATATGGCCACCAAGTCGTTCAGCGAAGATAAGAAGATAGGCAAGGCTATCATTCTGATAACTGATGCCGAGGATCTCGAAGATCAGCAGAGTGTCATGGATGCCGCCAAAGCCGCCGCACGCAACGGCATTCAGCTCGATGTGGTCGGTTTGGGTTCGGTCACCCCCGTACCTATCCCTCTAAAAGGTGGCGGCTACCTGATAAATCCCGAGACGGGAGAACCGGTGCGCACTGCCCTTAACGAAGACCTTGCCACGGAAATTGCATCAGCCGGAAAGGGCATTTACGTTAACGCTTCCAATAATGATGCGCTTAACGAACTTGACAAGCAGCTCGACACCGTGAAGAAGACAGCTCTTGAGTCGAGTTTCTCTGCTGTCCACGATGAGCTCTTCGCCATCTTCGTATGGTTCGCTTTGGGTCTGCTGATAGCCGACATCTTTGTGCTCGACCGGAAGATTGGATGGCTTGATAAAATCACGTTCTTTAAAAAGGAGGAAAAGAGATGAGACAAAAAATATTGATACTATTTATAGGCTTGTTTTCCCTCTCGCTTTTCCCGATGGGCGCCTATGCCTCCGGCGAGTCTACCAAGAGAGAGAGAAATGCCATCACCGATGGCAATAAGCTGTATAACGAGGGACGCTACCGTGCCGCCATCAAGAAATATGAGGAGGCTCTCAAAGAGAACCCCAATTCCGCTGTTGGCCGCTATAATCTCGGTCTGTCGCAGATCCGTCTTGGCACGAATCCTTCCGACACCACTCAGGCCGCCAAAGACTTGGCCGCCAAAGGCTGTCAGGCCATGGAACAGATAGCGAAAATGGGTAGCATCAAACCTCAGCTTGCTTCTATGGCAAATTATAATCTCGGCAATGTGGCGTTTAATTCAGAAGATTACCGCACGGCTTTAGGTTATTATAAACAGGCCTTGCGCCTGAACCCGTCAGATGATAACGCTCGCCGCAACCTGCGCATAACCCAGTTGAAAATTCAGGATCAGGATGATAATCAGGATCAGGATAAAGACAAAGACCAGGATCAGCAAGACCAGGATAAAGATCAGGATAAGCAGGACAAGCAGGATCAGCAGCAAGATCAGAACGACAGCAAGCAGGATCAGCAGAACAATCAGCAGCAACAACCGCAGCCTCAGGACATAAACAAGCAGACCGCCGACCAGATTCTGCAGGCTATGGAAAATAAAGAAAACCAGACACGGGCCCGCGTAGCTACAGGCAATCAGGGCGACAAGAGCAAAGGACGCAACCGTAATAATAAGAATTGGTAAGGTCCGGAGCGCTCGCGTGTCGGTGTTAATAGTTATCACCGGATTGAGTATTAAATAAATAGAAGTGACAACAAAGACTCTTATAGTTTTTCTCATCTCCATTTTCGCAGTTGCATCATCAGCTGCGAAAGAGGCAGAGGCGACAGTGTATCTTGAGACAAGAGTATCACGTGACAAGGTTACCGAAGGGGAGAACATTGTCTATGAAGTCGTGCTTTTCACTCCCACTCCGTCAGTGGAGGGGATAGAACTTGCCTCTTTCCCTGACTTCCAGGGTATAGAGGTGAGCCGTTCGGCACCGGATTCAAAGCTGACCACCATAGAGATAAAGGGCCTGCCTTATTATACGGCTGTAGTCGACCGTTATTTTTTACGTTTTCCGGCCAAAGGGAAATTTTCAATCAAGGGTCCCTCTTATAATCTCGGGCTGGTGCGTCAGCAGGAGTATTATGATCCTTTCTGGGGACGTTCCATAGGTAATGTCATCGACCGGGTTGCCCTGACTGCACCCGATGTCAGTGTCAGGGTTACGGCCTTGCCTGAACGGGGGAAACCTGCTTCCTTTTCAGGGGCGGTAGGTGATTTTGAAATTTCCGCGGCGTTTGCTCAGGAATCGCTGAGAAACGGTGAGGATGCCTTGATGATGGTCACCATATCCGGCACCGGTAATCTTAATGGAGTGGACCTTCCCGACATACCCTCCTTGCTTCCGGATGGCATTCAGTTCAAATCTATGACTGATACGCTTTCCCATTATATAAAAGATGGTGAATTGGGCACGGAAGTGGAGATTGAATGTGTGGTCATGCCAAAACGCGAGGGTAAATTTGTAGTTGATTCCCTTCGTTTCAATTTTTATAATCCTGCGACAGGGAAATATGAGACCGTCACGGCTCCTTCAGTAGAGATAGAGGTTGGCAGCGG
>CAZPHL010000019.1:0-3678 GCA_964586465.1 uncultured Sangeribacter sp. | reverse complement strand
CAGGGAAATATGAGACCGTCACGGCTCCTTCAGTAGAGATAGAGGTTGGCAGCGGGTTGCCCGGCTCGGGAAAACCCCCTGTAATAATGGAAATATAATCCGAGAGAAATGAAACCACAAAAGAGACATATCCTGTTGTTTCTGCTTCTGCTCCTTACTATGGGCGCGGAGGCTGCCGCGATACACCTTTACGTAGAGACAGGCAGGGGTAAGAGAGAAATCGGTGTAGGGGAGTTGTTCTATATCACCTATGAGGTAAGTAATTCTGAACAAGCCCCTGAAAAACCTGCTTCAGTGCCGGGTGCGAAGGTTATGTATTTCGACCGCACGGGTCAGAGCTCGAGTTTTACCAGTGTCAATGGAAAGACCACTCAATCGTATAGTTACACCTATACATTGACTCTACGGGCCCAGCAGGAGGGTTCTTTCACTTTCGGACCCGTTACGGTGGACGGAGTGAAGAGTAACACCGTGAGCTATACCATTGGCGCGGCCGCTCCCGCCACATCTCAGCCCGGAGGCCGGAGTCAGGATCAGACCGATCCCGACCGTCACAACAGTGCCGACGGACCGAAATTTATCGGTAAGGGCGACGGTAACCTGTATCTGAAAGCCAACGTGAGCCGCACCACGGCTTATGAACAGGAGGCTTTGGTATATACTGTAAAGCTCTACACCACTTACGATGCCATAAAATTTATCGGAGCCACGGCTGCCCCGAAGTTTGAGGGCTTCGTTGTGGAGGAATCGAAAGATGTATCGAATCAACTTGAATATGAGACTGTAGGCGGTAAGACTTATGCCACGGCTATCATAGCGCGCTACATAATTTTCCCACAGATGGCCGGTCAGCTCAAGGTGTTGGGCAATACTTATACCGTCAGTGTCGACGAGAGGGAATATTACCATGATCCCTTCTGGGGCAGCATGTCGGTGGCCAAGCCTCTGCAACTTAACGTCACTCCCAACGACCTCACCATAGATGTTAAGAGTCTTCCGACGCCTCAACCGGCCAATTTCTCGGGTGGAGTAGGTCGTTTCTCGATCACTTCAACCCTTCCCTCCCAGACATTCCTGAGCAATCAGGCAGCCTCGGTAGTCTACACTGTTACGGGTACAGGCAACCTGAAATATGTAAAGCTTCCGGATCTGAACGCACTTTACCCTCCTCAGTTGGAAGTTTACAGTCCTACTCCCGATGTGCAGACCACGGTGGGTAAGACCAATGTGAGCGGCACGGCGCGTTTTGATTACTCATTCATGCCTCTTGAGGCGGGAAGTTTCCGGATACCTGATGTGGAACTTGTCTACTTTAACCCCGAAAGCGGTAAATATGAGACATCCACTGCTCGCGGATATGATATTACCGTAGGAAAAGGGAAAGGCTCGGAGAAATCACAGACAAGGGGCAACATGGCGTTTAATCCTACCTTGCTTCCTGTAGTTTCACCGGTTTCCATGAACCATACTCCCTACGTGAAGAAGTTCGGCTATTGGTTATTCTTCATTGTTCCTGTCCTCATTCTTTTAGGCGCCGTAAGCTATTACAAGGCTTACCTGAAGGCTAATGCAGATCTGCTTGCCGTGAGAAGCCGGAAAGCCGACAAGATGGCACGGAAACGTCTTCGCAAGGCCGGTGCATGCATCAAGCGAGGGGAGACCGACCGCTTTTATGACGAGATGCTGGCTGCTTTGTGGGGCTATATGAGCGATAAACTGAAGATGCCCCCCTCTGAGCTCACCCGTCAGAATATCAGCGAGAAATTACAGGAGCGCAGGATTCCGGAAGATGTGATCGCCCGCTTCATAGCTCTTCTTGACGAATGTGAATTTGCCAAATATGCTCCGGCAGCTACAAAAGGGAATATGCAGCCTGTCTATGATGAGGGTGTGGTGGTGATTAATTCGCTTGAAGATTCATTCAAACAGCAAAAAACGTCGGGAAATGAGAACTGAAAAGATTAGGAACGCTATATTGGCATGTTCAGCCGTTTTGATGTTATTGGCCATGCCCTTTACCTCTCACGGTCAGTCTACGGTTGCCGCGGCAGACTCTGCCTATAATGCCAAAGAGTATTCAAAAGCCATAGAATTATATAAGCTGGCTGAGGAAACGGAGGGTACTTCCGCCCCCATGCTCTTCAATATGGGTAACGCCTATTTTCAGGAGGGCGACTACGGCCATGCCATGCTTTCATGGCTCCGGGCCAAACGTCTTGATCCCGGTCAGAAAGAGATCAACTCCAATCTGCGTTACCTGCGAAGCAGAGTGGAAGATTCCAATAAAGCCGAGCAGAAAGGGAAGCGTTACAAGGTAATCCCCGATGAATCCTCATTTTTCCGGAATGTACACACAGCCATAGCGGAGGAGAGATCGTCGGATATGTGGGCTGTCTGGGGTGCGGTGTTATTTTTCATATTCGTGGGATGTTGTGCGCTCTATATATTCAGTCACGTCGTGATTGCCCGGAAAGTTGGCTTTTTCGGAGGTATGTTGGCGTTGCTTTTCTCCGTAATTTTCGTAGCGTTCGCTATAGCCGGAGCCCGGGCGGCCTCAGCCGAAGACACGGGGGTGATAACCGCCTTTAAGGTCACACTGCAGACGGAACCCGGTAAGGAATCTGAAAACGATAAAGGAGGCGTGCTGACGAAAGGCACCGAAGTTCAGATTCTGTCGGAAGAGACCGATGCCGAAGGCACCGTCACCTGGTATAAGGTAAGATTGAATTCCGACTATATCGGCTGGGTTGCGGCGGAAGACCTCGAACTCGTATAAGCGGAGAGCGACGTCCGGGCTGAATGGGAAATTGCACTTATGTTGTTAAACATACGTATTATTTTTCATTTTTCTTTGTGGAATGCAAAAAAATGTCTAAATTAGCATTCCCAAACGTAAAATAAAGCAACCGGGCAAAAGAAACAATCGACGGTTACTTATAGTCAATCGTTTAAGTATAACCTCAAAAAATACCATTTGCTTATGAGCAAGACAATCACCTTCAACGAGCTTCGCAGACTCAAAGACAGTTTGCCTGACGGTTCAACACATCGTATAGCCGACCAGCTGAACCTCACAGTACAGACAGTGCGCAATTATTTTGGCGGTGTAAACTATCAGTTCGGCAAAAACGTCGGCATGCATATCGAACCGGGCCCGGACGGAGGTCTCGTAGTTCTTGACGACACTACCATCTACGATATGGCAGTTAAGATCCTTGAGGAGCAGAACAAGGCTAAAGCTTGATTTGTTCTTTAACGAGAGAACTGATTCGTTAGTTTAACGGCGTTCCAGAGTTCTGGGGCGCCGCTTGGTTATTAAGAAGATAGGGTATTCAAAAGGTATACCGGGAGATTGAAATTGACTGTAAGAAACTATAAAAAACAAATTATGGAAGACAGATTTATAACTTTGGTGATACATACTTACGACCGTGCGGTGTCTCTCCGAAAGATTCTCGAAAGCCACGGCATAGAGGTGAAATTTGAAAATCTTGTAATCACCGGAGCTCAGATAGCATCGGGGGTGAGGGTAAAGATAAGTGAGAAAAACCTGCCGCTGGCTCTTAAGATTACGGAGAGCGGTGAGTCATATTCCATGGCTAAGGTGGAGATGAAAATGGCGGGTACAAGCGGTAACCTGCTTATACCCATTGACTTCTCCACTTACAGTATGCTTTC
>CAZPHL010000018.1:0-33506 GCA_964586465.1 uncultured Sangeribacter sp. | reverse complement strand
CAGATTTCATAGAAATTCTGTGCGCGAAGCACTGCGATGGGCATTGTGCCGTAGTTCTTTTTATAGAACTCTGTTTCGATGAGTGCACGCTCTATACTGAGCGTTGTGGGGGTATCGAAGTTTTCTTGGCGCAAACGTTTTATGCGCTCGTTCATACCTCCCTCGTTAGCCGGATTTTTAATAGAAAAGTTCATAGCATTGCAGGTAATTGACAGGATACTATCAATGACACAAAATTAATGAAAAAAATTTGAACTTTCAGCATTTTTACAGATATTTTAAGATAAGTAACCTGACGGCAGTAGTATTGGAACGAATCTATTCTATAATCTAAAATTATATCCACCCCGAAATAAAGGGTTTATTTTTGTGAAATGATTTAGGATAAAGAGGGAAATAGGATTTGAAATGTGTGTAAATCAACAAAAAATAGGTCAAAAATAAATTAACCTATATTATTTTTGCTTAAATTTGCATATCACACCAAAAAATAAATCTTATGAAGACACTCCGAATGTTTGCCGCCGCAGCGTGTATGATAATGTTAGCTGCATGCGGTGGAGGCGCCAAAGAGGGCGCAACAGAAAAAGCTGTGGATGATGCTGCGTTCTATGCCACTCAGCCTGTAGTGAGCGGTCAATACCGTGCAACAAATTATGACATCACCGGTACAAATCCTCGTAAGGGGAAATTTGACGGTAGACTTCTGATTTCTTTGAGTCCTTCGGAGCAATCGGGCATGTATGTCTATGAGAACGGCAACCGTACAAAAATTGATTATAAGATCGTATTGAAAGCACCTTTTGAGAAGGGTGACAGCGGTGTTTACAAGACAGTGGACGTAAACGATCTTCCTGTCACCATATCCGCCGACAGCGCGGGCTATGTGCTTGCTTTCCAGAAGAGCAATGCTGATGTAAAGATCGGCTTCGAATCAGAGCCTATGTCGACCGGCTCTGCTGTGGAGGTAATGGAGAAAATATCCTCCACCATCCAGAAGAATAAATAATTAGTCAGGTTGTTCAGAAGAACCTGACGGTTCAAGCAAGTAAATACATTATCCTTAAATTCATTAATGATATGATATGGACCAACTGTCATTAATGAAAAGGTATATGGAAATTTAGATGCGGCATATAAATTGAGGAGACTTTCTGATCAGGAAGCCTCCTCAATTTTTAACTTAGATAGCTTATATTTTCAAAGCCGGTTTACATTTCAAACCTTTGGCTCGATAATGCGGTAATTACCGCTCAGATGCATGAATGCGAAGAGACGTAACAGACCGTCATAGTAAGCATCGAAATAACCATCCTCGTATGGTTCATGCCGCGAATTCCAAAGTCGGTCGACAAACTCGCGTCCTTTAATCTGAGTGGAGGCTAAAGAAGCGGCGGCCAATGTTGACACCAGACCTAAAGAATGGCGCAGCTGTGTATGTTCGCCTGCGTTCAATATGTGTTCTACCTGAGATCCATCAGTATTGTATTGATCGACATAACTGTCGATACCTTGTGCATAAAAGAAATCCTGAATTCTATCAGCGTAATCATTTTGCCAGCGGGCATCCTCGCCACTCCATGAATAATCGAGAGCGATGTTCATAGGCACTCGCCACGAATCAAACCGGAAGGCATCACCAATAATGAATCTGCTGCCCATAGGGCTACCGTCATAATTTGAATAATCGGAAGTCAGGCCTGTGACAGGATGCACGGCCTTATGCAGGTATTCACGGCTTTTCCCGGCACATTCTTTCCAGAAAGATGACCGCCCGTCATCAGCCCATTTGGCCCAAACTTCATAAAAAGCCGGCACGTGATAGGAGGGATCTGTAAAAGCCCCTCCTCGCGGATCGGGGGTAAAAGTGATGAGTCGGTGCTCAAGATTAACCAGAGGAGCCGCCTGTGTCATGCCTGATTTCTGCATAGATTGATCAAGAATATGCCGTGCCTCTGCCAAATAGTCTATTCCGGTGTCGTTGCCCCAACGGTTTGAAGCGAAGATAAGTGAGGTGATATAATATAATTCACCGTCGGATGCCGGTCCGGCTGCATTTTGTGTGCCGTCGGGTTTGCAACTCCATGCGAAATAACCTTTACGCTGGCCATCCTGATGTTGCATATACCTCTTGCTCCATCTCCACAGGCGGTCAAAAATATCCTTTTTGTCAAGCTGTACCGCCACCATCATGCCATAAGACATACCCTCGGTCCTGACATCCTTATTCTTGAGATCGCTTATATAACCCATTGAATCGCCTACCTCAAAATAGATTCTCTGAGGGCCGAAAAACAAGTCATTGAAGATATTCTGCAGTTTGGCATCTATTTCATTTTGCGGATAACCTAATTCCGCGAAGAGATTACGATAGGCACCGGTTGAGATTGCACCGGTTTCCAGAGGCAAGGCATCAAATCCGATCCAATCAATCTCTACATTCCCCCCTTTGGTGGGAGAGATGAAAAGATCCACTACTCCTTGAGGTGCCTCTGCGACAGGCACACGAATCTCTTTCCAAGTATCAGAGGCGGGAATCTTAATCTCTGCCAAGTTTTTTCCTTTTTCTCCGGTGGTAACTTTAACGGTAGCTCCCTTGGGACTCTTTGCTCTTACAGTCATCTCCTCCACTTTCTTGGTGCCGAAGTCAACATCGTTGTAGCGCAGCCATGAACCTTTACCGTTGAATTTGACTTTCCAACCTTCAAATTTGTTATCCGGGTTCAGAAAATCTATGTTCACGCCGTCGGGACTTATCTGACTATAGCGGTCAATCTGAATGCGACGGCGGGTGTCACTGATCCCTACGCCTCTCAGCGTAGGCACCACTTGTTGGATAGTCCCGTCAGGATTGAAGGCGATGCGGTCAATACGTGCGGAACGGCGTTTGTCCATGTCGGGAGAGTAATCGTTGTGATGATAGAAAAGATACCATTGACCGTTATACTCCACTATGGAATGATGATTTGTCCAGCAACCCGTAGGCGATTCCTCCATAATTATACCCTTGAACTCAAATGGTCCGAGAGGATTGTCACCCATTGCGTATGCGAGTGTTTCTGTGCCATCTTTTTCCCTTACCCAAGGGAAAGTATAGTAGTACTTGCCATTTCTCTTGAACACGAAAGGACCCTCCTTGAAACCGTCAGGCAATCCCTGGAGTTTCACAGGTTCGGAGTCGAGCTCCATCATATTGTCTTTTAATTTGGCTCCGGACATTCCCATACCGCTCCAATAGATGTAGCTCTGGCCGTCATCATCGATGAGCACACAAGGATCAATCCCGCCTATTCCTTGAATCGGTTGGAACATTGGCATAAAGGGACCCTCGGGAGAGTCGGCCACAGCCACACCGATGGCAAAGCCCTTCGCCGGTTCTTTGGGCGCAGCCGGATAGTAAAAGTAATATTTACCATCCTTATATACACAGTCGGGTGCCCACATGGCATAAGAGTCGGGCTGGACCCAAGGGATTTTATTTTGAGTAAGAATGACACCATGATCTGTCCAATCCACGAGATTATCAGAAGAGAACACATGATAATCTTCCATACAGAACCACTCTTTCAAACGCTCGACCGGGCTATGGATATCATGGGACGGGTACAGATACATCTTACCATTGAAAACTCTTGCCGTAGGATCGGCTGTGAACTGATCATGTATGATAGGGTTCTGAGCCATCACAGTAGCAGCTGTCATGGAAGCTCCGAGTGCAAAAGTACCGATTAATAATTTACGATTCATAGGTCAACGGATTCTAAAGTTCCACTTGGAATTATCACTATCCATGTCAAACACACCTAATGAAGGGGTGCTGTCGCCTACAGAAACAAGAGCAAGCGGCTGATCACAACCGGGTACTTTCTTAGGCATAATACGGTAGGTGCCGTCAGTGAGTTGCTCTATGCGCCAAAGCTCCTCGTCATTTCCTGAGAAGTGAGGCACGGTAGTGAGTTCTTTTTCAGCGGTTGCGGCAAGCGCACGATCGGTGCCTTCAATCATAATTTTATAGTAAGGAGCACCAAGATATCCACCATATTCAGGCACGGCCACTATGTTCCATTTCTGGTGAGGGCGGAACATATAATCACCGATGCGCACGTCAATGTTGTCGGTGGGCCAAGTGTCAACCACATCGGCCAAAGTCTGTGATTCAATCGGCTTAACAGGTTCTTCGGCCTTTTCCCAGAATCTGTGCATCATGTGAGGCATACGCACGAAATCAACAGCGAGCTCGAGAGCATAGCCCCTTCTTTCAGATTCGATCTCATAAACACCCTCTTCAAACTGTTCACCGGCAACCGGCCAGTCGTTTTTCCATAAAAGAGGCAGAACAGCGAGCACACTTCTTCCGCCACGGTCGAAGTCAGATTCAAAGTGACAAGACATTTTCTCCACTCCGTCTTCCTCGATGTAACGACCGAAATGACCGGGTCCGGTTTGACGTTTTCCGGCAGCCACAACCATTTTTCCACCCCCGGCCAACATATCTCGACCGACATTGTCGATATAAGGTCCGGTAACATTTCGTGAACGACCCACCACTATATTATAGGTGGAGTTAGGGCCGTCACAGCATGTGCCGTGAGTGCCGAGAAGATAGTACCAGCCGTTACGGTAAATCAAGTCGGTAGCTTCACAGTCAATCGCAATGTTGACCGGTTCGTTGCCGGGCATACGCATACCGGTGGCCGGATCAAGTTCAACCAGACGGATGAATCCGAAATATGTGCCGTAACAGCACCAGAGTTTGCCTGTGGTCGGGTCGAGTAGCAGGCCGGCATCGATAGCGTCACAGTCTTCGTTATCTCCCGAATTTGCCACTTCGACGGCTTCGGTGTATTCGAAATCAGGAGATTCCGGGTCAAGTGTCTTGTTCCACATGGTCAGGACAGAGCCTTTGTGACTTCCGCCGAGACCGCCCCCGGTGGCACTGTATGCAACGAGATAACGGTCTCCGATCTTAATAGCGTCGGGGGCCGCACCACGACCCGGCCTCACGCCACCGCCGTGCCAGGTGTAACCGTCTTCTGAAATGAGTCCGCCCCCTCCGGTGCCGAATGTATAATATTTCCCGTCACATTTCATTATAGTGGAGGGATCGTGTATGTAGGGTTCGCCAATCTGTGCGAGGCCATTCTCAGCGAAGCCGAGAGTTAAGATAGCGGCACAGCAAGAAATTAAAATATGTCTGTTCATGAATTAAAGTGTACTAACGGTGAAGTTATTTACGGGATTGCCATTCTCATCAATGAAACGGAGGCAGAAATCACTCATACCCGGGCCGTTGATCACAGCTCCCCGAATTATATTTCTCCCTTTTTTCAGGGTCAATCTTTTCGACAGGCAGTCATCTTGCACCATACGTCGGTCGCCTGACAAGAGAACGGCCTCTTTGCCATTGAGCCACCACATTGAGGCAGAATTAGAGCCGACCGCCATGCGCACATCAGGAATCTCCTCATCACAATCTATAGCTGTAACCACCCAGAAGATCACACCATAATAAGGTTGTTCAAGATTGGTGGCGAAGCGGAACAGTTTTACATTAAAGAGGTTACTGTCGAGAGCATGCCATTGTAATTTTTGCTTTCCCACTTTCTCTTTTTCACCGTTACGTGGCCATTTTGTCATCTGGCCCGGAAAATACTCGGTAGTGAAGGCATCGCGGAGATAACTGTCGGTGAAAACAGTATTTGTCCGGTTAGGTTTCTCGATAGGTTCAAGCAGGAGCCATCTTCTGATAAAACCGTCAGCGTCAGGTTTCGCAGGCGTAGCGGTCGCTGTTTTGAAATAAGGTGACAGTGCCTGATCTTTATTTTTAGTATCTGCTTGTGCAGCCACAGCAAATCCCAAGCACAGGAGGGCTGTGGAGAATAATTTAAAGAATTGTCTGGACATGAGAGGTTAATTTTGGTTGAAAAGCATTGGTGCGAATTCTTTGAGACAACGACGCCAAGTGAGGAATTCATGAGCTGTGCCCGGAGATTCGTAATAAACGTTGTTGATGCCGGCAGCCTTCAGACCCTCACTGAGTTTTTTAACTCTTTCAGGGCCCTCTTCAGAGCCTATACCCATAAAGAATGTGTGTACTTTGTCATTGAAAGCTTTGCGGTCTTTGAAAACACCGTTATAAACGTTGTCAAGATTGTTGAGGTCGATATTACCCATTCCGCTGAACGCTCCGATGTGAGAGAATTTGTCAAGATTGTTGAGGGTAGTGTTAAAAGTAAGGAGTCCACCCCAGGAAAGACCTGCCATGGCCCTGTTGTCCCTATCAGTCAGAACACGGTAATTTTTCTCGACATGGGGAATTATCTCGTTGACCAAAATATCGGGAAACTGTCCGCCAAAACGTTTATGTGCGTCAGCCATACTTTCGCCGGGTTGTGGTTTAAAGACCTCTATATTGCCGTTATCCATAACTACAATCATAGGTTTGGCTTTACCTTCAGCGATAAGATTATCCATAATCAGATTCATCTTCCCCTGATTGGCCCAGCTTGATTCGTTCTCACCCATGCCATGCTGAAGATAGAGCACAGGATATTTCTTATCCGGATTTTTATCATATTCAGCGGGAGTGTAGACTACGCAGTCGCGCCATTCATTACGGATGTTGGAATAGTACTTGCTTTTGCTGACATTTCCGTGAGGTACATCCTTCACGGCATAATAATCGCCGGCATCCCCGTCTTCAGGAATCTCGATGCCGCTCACCCATTTGCCCATACCGAAGAAAGGTTTGCCATTGGGATCGGCAGAAGCCACTCCGTCAACAATCACCTGATAATAATGGAAACCTTCCACCTCCGGTTCTTTGGAAACGAGTGTCCAGTTGCCGTCTTCACCTTTAGTCATTTCACCACGGAAGCTTATCTCAACTTTTTTAGCATCCGGTGCATGAACTTTGAAATGAACTCTTTTGTCAGAGCCGATGCGCGGATAATCGGCACCGGCTATGTTGTGCTCATTGGGTTTGGTGTCCGGTGGATAAGTTTCGGTCTGTGCAGACACAGCCATCGGTATGGAGAGGAGAGAGAGGAGGGTAATTCTGATTAAATTTTTCATACTATTGATCGGGTTAGTTTATATTTTGTAAGATAAAGGGGTGTAAATAAAAATCAGGGAACTGATACCAAATTAGTTCGGGAACTGATAAAAAACCGGAACTGATATACTTGGAACTGATAATGATGAAAATCAGGGAACTGATACCAAATTAGATCGGGAACCGATAAACAAACTCGGAACTGATAATGATGAATTATGTGATACAGTATATAAGAAGAAAGCGATTATTTGAAGATCAGCGGAGCGAAATTATAGAGACTTTCACGCCATACAGGCCATGTGTGACCGCCCGGTGTCTCAAAATAATCATATTTGATGCCTATCTTGTCGAAACGGTCGCGCATCACTCTACAATTCTCATAGGCGATATCTTCCTTTCCTCCCATCGAAAGCCAAAATACCTTCAATTTGTCATTATAGTCGTCTTTATTGGCTTTAAGCATATCATAATACTTTTCAGAATCCATAGAAACTCCGAAATGATTAGGATTTGCAAACCATCCGGAACTGAACACACCCAAATGGGAGAATTTGTCAAGATTGGGGATACCGATATTGAGAGTCTGAATGCCGCCCATTGAAAGTCCGGCGAGAGCTCTGTTGTCACGCCCCGGTTTAACACGGAAATTCTGTTCAGTCATAGGAATCACATCATTAAGCAATTCCTTTTCAAAATCGATGGAATTACCGTCGGCCATCACTATCAGCATAGGAGTGGCTTTGCCTTGGGCAATAAGATTATCCATTATCACATCGGTAAGTCCTTGTGTGGCCCATCCTCTTTCATCTTCACCGCCGCCATGTTGCAGGTAAAGCACGGGATAAGATTCGGTTGAAGCGTCATAGCCGGGAGGGCAATATATATAAGCCCGTCTCCAGTCTCCTGCCGTTGTTGAAAAATAACGTTTCATCCTGATGTCGCCGTGAGGCACGTCGGCAATGTAGAAACGCTTGTCGCCATCGGGATATGGAATTTCCACTCCACTTGAATTCATGCTGCAACCGTAGAAAGATTCGCTTGCAGG
The DNA here is from genome assembly GCA_964586465.1 of uncultured Sangeribacter sp. Classification (GTDB taxonomy): domain Bacteria; phylum Bacteroidota; class Bacteroidia; order Bacteroidales; family Muribaculaceae; genus Lepagella. Next base: position 25,404 of record CAZPHL010000018.1, on the reverse strand, counting down.
GTCAGCCACCTGCATACCATCAATAATAAGGAAATAATAATGGAATCCCGGAGTGAGGGGTTCGGTTATACCGTGCCATTCACCTTCGGCGTTACGGGTAAGGTCATATTTTTTACCCAGATCTATCTGAACTTTTTTTGCATCCGGAGCTTTGACTTTAAACTCCATTCTGTTGTCGGGAAGAAGACGGGGGTAAGCGGCAGACCTTACATTCAGAATGCCCCGTTTCCCGGGGAGGGCGGATTCATCAGGCGTATGGTGGAACTGAGCGTTCATTGTGAAGAGGCTAACACCGGCCACTGTGAACAAGATAAGCGATAGGAGTCTTTTCATGACATAGGTATTAAAGTTATAAAATCGTAGGAGAGACGTATGCAAAGTTACCTATTAAATCTCGGTTATGTTTTTCAGTTTCAAATATCATTGCTATGAAAAACGAATAATGCCTTTTAGAAGCGTAACATTTACGTTCATATTTGTAACATAGCTATTGCAGAACAAAATAAAATGAATAAATTTGCATAAAAGATAGCTCCATTTCTCCTCCTCATCCGTTAAACTCCTTATCTGTTACCAGTGAAATAATATCAAGTTGATATGGCATTTTTACTATTGTTTGTGGTAATTCTAATGTCTCAATGTGTGTCGTTATCCGCTATGGCTCACTCTACGCATCAGCCGGCCTTTGAGAGCGTGACGGAACGCACCGGGATAGCTATGACAGACATAACCTCGATTGCATACGATGACGACGGTTTTATCTGGGCAGCCTCAAGAATGGGAGTCTTGAGAGCCACCCCGTCAGACAGCCGTCTGTATGAACTGCCTGTCTCAACCTCAGATGTGATGCAGGTGAAAATCGCTTCAGGAGGAGATCTGCTCGCTGTCATCACTCAAAACGGACAGATATTCCGTTATGATCCGATAAAAGATCGTTTTATACAATGGTGTTCCCTATATGATATTCTCGGAAGTAAAGAATGGGTTACTAACTTCGTAATAGATAAAGGAGGGAAGGTGTGGATAAGCACGAGTGCAGGCCTCTATTGCATCGTCGGGGAAAAGCTTGAGAGAGTCGGAGCTTTCGGACAAAAGTATTCTTATGTGCTCGAACTCACGCCAAACCGCATCTTTGCCATAGCCGGAGGGGAGATATATGAAATAGATGACAAGAACTCAAAGATTGTAAGATTGCCCGGAGAATTGCATAAGTATATCTCATCCGGCACGTATGATGCTGTGAGTCAGACTGTATGGTTGGGTACATATCAAGGTGAACTCTATCAGTATAATCTGGTTTCCAAAAAACTCGTTGCTTCCGGAACGATTCTGCCCGATCTCATTATCAGAAGTCTTCTTGTGGTGTCAGCCGATTCATTGTTGGTTGGTATGGAGGGTGGAGGCATATTATTGCTTGACACTAAACAAAATAAGATTAATGAGATATTAAAAGATGATATCGATGATCCGGGTTCATTAAAAGGGAACAGTGTGTATGCCATGCTTATAGATGATGAGCACCGTCTGTGGACCGCAACCACAAGCGGTGGTCTGCAATTTGCCGAGACAGATGTGAGCGACGTTGAGCATATATTACATCAGTTCAATAACAGTTCTTCGCTCCATAATAATGAAGTGAACTATCTTTTGGTGGATAATAAAGGAAATCTATGGGTTGGGACTAACGACGGCATAAGTTACAGAGACGCATCCAACGGTGATTGGCATCAGTTTTATAAGGGTAAACAGCTTTCGGTTCTATCTTTGACACAGGATAAAGCCGGCTTGATTTATGCTACCACTTACGGCCAAGGAGTGTATGTATTAGATCCGATGACAGGAAAAGAATTGATGCATTTCGATGATTCCAAAGCAGATATTTTCGGATCGGGAGCCTTTGTATTCGCCTCGTTTACGGATAGTGACGGTGATATATGGTTCGGAGGTGTCAAGGGCAATCTTATATGTTACTCACCTTCCACCCGTCAATTCAGGACATACGATCCGTTCCCTGTATTCTGCATTGCCGAACCGACTCCGGGGCAAATACTCATAGGAGGAGGAGACGGTTTGATAAATATTGACAAGAGGAGTGGGGAAAGTAAGGTTTTACTGGCAGATAACATTGTGCAGAGTATCGCACCGGATAGTGATACGGTATGGATATGTACATCAGGCAACGGACTGATAGGAAAGAATTTGAAAACAGGGGAAGAGGTTTGTCTGACCACCAAGGAGGGGTTGCACAGCAACTTCACCCGCGGCATACTGATAGAGGGAGACAACGTATGGATAAGCACGACATCCGGGTTGAGTTGCTATAATAAAAAGGAGAAAGAGATGCGGTCACTTCCGGGTCAGGAGCTCCTGACAAAGATGTCATTCCGGGAAAATGTCTCCTGCCGTTTGCCCGACGGCCGATTGGCTTTCGGTTCGAATGACGGAATAGTGGCTTTTCATCCGGATAAAGTAGCTGACACAAAAACCCGGGCAAAGATGTTCATATCGGATATCAGAGTTGCCGGACGTTCCGTTAAAGATTACCCTGATGGAAAGCTGACCACTCCCGTCAATAAACTTAAGGAACTCAGTCTTGAATATCCCGACAATTCCTTCACACTATCAGTACTTCCCTTAGGGAACATCGGTTCAAATGTCGGGTATTCCTGGAAAATGGAGGGACAGGATAAAGAATGGAGTGAGATATCGGCCACTCCTTATATAAATTATGTCAATGTGCGCCCGGGGAAATATACTTTGCGCATGAGGATGCACGATGGGGGTGTTGCGTCGGAAAGGAGTCTGATTGTCAGTGTCAAACCACCGTTATGGCAAACTGGATGGTTCAGAGCTATAGTGATTTTTGTAATAATATGTGTAGCGGCTCTGTTGGTGCGTCATTATATATGGAGAATGCGCCGGAAGTACACCGTAGAGAAAATACGTTTTTATACGAGAATGGCTCACGACCTTAGAAGTTCACTGATGTTGATAAAAGCTCCCTTGGGTGAGTTGAAAAAGGAGAGCGGTCTTTCAGATTGGGGCAAAAAATGTATCGGAGTTGCAGACGAACAAACCAACAGATTGGTTGATACGGTGACCCAACTGCTTGATTTCGAGAAAGCGGATGTGGGGGCTGAACAACCGAAATTTGAAAAAGTAAATTTGATTTCACTCTTAAGGAGGAGAGTGGAAGCATACGAATCCTTAGCTGCCTCAAAAGGAATAACCATAATTAAAGAATTTATTCCGGCAATCTATACCACAGAGGTAGACAAACTTATGATTGAACGTGCAATAGACAACCTTTTATCTAATGCTGTAAAATATTCCTCATCAGGCACTAAGATTACCGTTGTTTTTAAAGGGACAGACAATGAGTGGACTTTGAAAGTGGAAGATGAGGGTATAGGTATCCCCAAAAAAGATTTGAAAAAGCTTTTCAAAGAATTTTACAGGGCTGACAATGCGGTCAATTCCAATATGATGGGTTCAGGTATAGGGCTTTTGTCAGTAAAACGTTATGTGAATATTCACGGGGGTACGGTGTTTGTGGAGAGCGAATCGGGCAAAGGTACCACCTTCTTTATCCACATGCCGCGAAGATTAAGGCCTGAAACCACGGAAGTGCCCATTGATAATAAGGTTGAGACAGTTGCTGACTCCATGGGAGAAGAGAGTACATGGGAAGACAGTATGTCGGTATTGGTGGTGGAAGATAATGAAACGCTCAGAGAATTTTTGGTTACAGCGCTACAGACAAGATTCAAGGTGGAGACAGCCGTAGACGGTCGTGAGGCTTGGGATAAACTTGCAGAGCTGCAACCGGATTTGGTATTGTCGGATGTATTGATGCCACGTATGGATGGATTTGAGTTATGCCGTCTCATCAAGACCACATATTCTACGAGTCATATTCCGGTGATTCTGCTTACAGCCTTAGATGATAAGGATAATCAGATACGAGGCTTGGAGTTAGGGGCAGACAATTATCTTACCAAGCCTTTCGATATGGAATTGCTTGCCGAAAGGATAACGTCGATTATCAAGAATAGACGGAGTGTGGCAGGCAAAGCAATGGAATCAGTGAGAGAAGGAGCAGAAACGCCCCTTGTTGAGAATGGCATCAACGATGAGTTTCTCAAGAAAGCAGTGGATTGTGTGAAGGAAAATATCACAAACGAATCGTTTGGTAAAGGAGACTTCGCCAAGGCGATGATGATAAGTCAATCACTCCTATATAAAAAGATAAAAGCCTTGACCGATATGTCGGTTGTGGAGTTCATACGTTCGATACGTCTTAATCATGCTATGACTTTGCTACAGGGAGGGAAGTATAATGTAACCGAAGTAAGCGAGATGTGCGGTTTCTCCAGTTCTGCTTATTTCAGCAGAGTATTTAAAGACCATTTCGGTAAAAATCCTTCAGAATTTATTCCCTGAGAGAGTGTCATACGGATTTGAAACTTATTCATTAGTATTTGTAAACAGGATTTCTATACCGTTAAAAATAAGGACGATTTATTTAAAATTACAAAGAGAATGTCTAAAAGTGAATAGCCAAGAGGAGGAGAGATTCTAATTTTGTGGCATAAAGTTAACCAAAATCAAACTAACTAATGCTTATGAAAACAAGATTTCTGTTTTTACTTGTGCTATTGAGTATCGGTTGTATGTCGGCTATGGCTCAATTTCAGGTAAATGGTACGGTGGTCGATGCGAGTGATAATGAACCACTCATCGGAGCCACAATCATGGAGAGCGGCAGTCAGAACGGTACGACAACCGATATTGACGGCAATTTCGCGTTAAAAGTCAAAGATGGCAATGCTACACTTATCGTATCTTATGTAGGTTATACCACTTTGAAAGTTCCCGTTAACAATAACAAGGATCTTTCTATCCGTCTTAACAAAGAAGACAGCAGCCTTGATGAGGTTGTGGTAGTAGGTTACGGTGTTCAGAAGAAGAGCGACCTTACAGGTGCGGTATCTTCAGTGAATGCAGAGGATATCAAAGGTCTTGCCACAACGGATGCAGCAGCCGCCCTTCAGGGAAAGGCAGCCGGCGTGCAGATTCTGAACACTTCCGGTGCTCCGGGTGAAGGCGCCAAGATCCGTATCCGCGGTTATTCTTCAAATTCAGGTAACCTTGGTCCGTTGCTCATTGTCGACGGTCTTAAAGTTGACAACATCCAGTATCTTGATCCCTCGATGATCAAATCTATGGAGGTTCTCAAGGATGCCGCTTCAGCAGCCATCTATGGTGCGGAGGCAGGTAACGGTGTTATCCTTATCACTACCAAGACAGGTGACGGCGGTGATATGAAACCCCGTGTGATTTATTCTTTCAAAGCCATCAACCAACGCCTTGGCAAGACTGCCGGTCTGTTTGGAGCAAAAGACTGGATTGCTTATAAGGAACAGTCCGGTGAAGACATGAAAGCTTTATGCCAGCAGTATGGTGTTAACTATGACAATCCTCAGGAGACAAACTGGATCAAGGAGATCTTCGAGCCAAGTTGGGCTACCCAGCATTCTTTCATATTCCAGGGAGGAAACGATAAGGGACATTTCTTCACCTCAATCAATTATGTGGATAATGACGGTATCGTCAAAGGTAAAAAAGATACTTATCAGCGACTCACAGGTCAGTTGAATGCGGATTATCAGCTTTACAACTGGATTAAAGTGGGCACCACCACCTCAATTGAAAGATGGCACACCCGCAGCATTACCCAGCAGAGTGCTTACGGATCGATGCTGACCCCGGCGCTTCTTCTTGACCCGCTAACTCCGGTTTATTGGGATTCATTTGATGACCTTACTCAGGATATGAAGAATAAATATGAGACAGATCCGACACATATCCTTATTGCCCCCAACGGCAAATATTATGCCACTTCAAAATTCCAGAACGATGATAACGGTAACCCGTTCCTACAGCTTGACCGCAACAACCAGACAAATTCCGGTTTTAACATTCGTGGAACAGGCTTCCTTGATCTGATGCCGTTCAAAGGCTTTGTTTTCACATCACGATTCTCTTATCGTATCACACAGAGCAACAGCCACAACTATTCCACTCCTTATTACATGAACGGTCAGGCCAAGGCCACCGATTATGAGATTTCTGCAGCAGCCAACAACGGTTACTACTATCAGTGGGAAAACTTCATCAACTATAACAATACCTTCGGCAAGAACACTATCGGCGCCATGATAGGTATGTCGTTCACAGAATCAAAGAACGATAACGTGACTGCCTCAGCCAAGGGTAATAATGGTGAGAAAATTCTGGCAGGTGACTTTTCTAACTTCCAGTTTCTTAACTATGTGAATTCAGCAGAGACGACTACAAAGAGCTTCAGCAACCTTCCGTCCAAGATGACGAGCCTCTCTTATTTCGGCCGCTTGCTTTATTCGTACGACGGACGCTACAACATCCAGTTCAACTTCCGTGCAGATGCATTTGATACTTCCAAACTTCCGAAGAACAAACGTTGGGGCAAGTTCCCGTCAGTATCGGCAGGCTGGACCGCAAGTAACGAAAGCTTTATCCGCGATCACATCAATCCCTCAGCCATATCCTTCCTGAAGATCCGTGCTTCCTGGGGTCGTAACGGTAATGTCAACGTACTCTCCGGTTATCCATACACAGCACCGATCGCTTATAATCAGGCATGGTATCAGTATGGTGACGATCCCGCACAGCACTATGGTTCATATATGACCGGCTTCGCAAATCCCGACCTTCATTGGGAAACTTCAGAGCAGTTTGACCTGGGTATCGATATGCGCTTCCTTGACAGCCGTCTGACCGTCGGTCTTGATTACTATAACAAGAATACCAAAGACCTTCTCATAAGTGTGAACACAGTGCCTGAGGTATATCACAATCAGACAACCATCAACGCCGGTAAGATCAACAACCGTGGTTTTGAAGCAGAATTCGGCTGGCGTGACAACGTGGGCGATTTCAATTACAGCGTGAATGCCAACTTCTCAACACTCCGTAACCGAGTTTCCGATCTTTATGACGGTATTGAACGTTTCACTACAGCGCAAGGTGGTGTCGATGGTACGAATAACTTAGTACACAGTGCTATGGAGAAAGGTCATTCGCTATGGTTCTTCCGTGCATTCGATTATGTAGGAGTAAATAAAGAGACAGGTGAAGCTCAGTTCCGTAATTCAGCCGGCGATATCGTGTCGTCAGCAGAACTTAAAGATGAAGATATGACCGATATAGGATGGTCAGTTCCCAAGTTCAATTATGGTATCACCATCAATCTTGAGTATAAGGGTATTGATTTCACCGTATTCGGCACAGGCGTGGCAGGTAACAAGATATTCAACATCCTCTATCGTCCTGACAGCTTCAGGCGTAACTCCCTCAAGTATTATTATGACAACGCATGGACACCTACCAATCGTGATGCCAAGATGCCGTCAGTCGCTTCCGTGGCTCATGATCAGAACTTCTGGAGCTCAAGCGCATCAATGTTCAATGGCTCATACTTCAAGTTCAAACAGATCCAGCTTGGTTACACACTACCGCGCAATATAACAATGAAAGCCTACATCAAGGATCTCCGTTTCTTCGTTTCACTTGATGACTTCTTCACAATCTCCAAGTATCCGGGTATGGATCCTGAGACTGCTACAACAGGTAACAATGGCGGTATGGGTTATGATATCGGTTCATATCCTACAATGAAGAAGATTACTTTAGGCGCTACAATCGGTTTCTAAAAACAGACCGAGCATCAATTAATTTTCAATACAATCAAAAGAGAAATCATCATGAAAAAACTAATATATCCCTTATTGGCGGTTGCCACTCTTTTCGGAGGGTGTGAAGATCGACTTGACATAGAGCAGAAGGGTGTGATTACACCTGAAATGTTCTATCAGACCGATGACGATGCACAAAATGCACTCAACAATGTCTATCAGTCATTTGCCTTGAATGTTGCCGGTAATGAAGGCATCTATGTGGCTCTTCCGGTGTTGTTTAATGAAGCAGGCGACGATATGCTTGCAGCCGGTAATTTTTACGGAGACAATGATTTCGGCGCAGAGATCAACGAGTTTCGTTATACATCGGCTAACGATGTAGTAAAAAATACCTACTGGGGTCTATATGGTGTGATTTATGAATGTAACAACCTGCTTGACCACGTCGAGCCCGAGACAGCAGTAAAGAAGCGTGTGGTTGCTGAAGCACGTGCTGCCCGAGCATGGTGTCACTTCATGCTGACAATAGGTTGGGATTGCCCGCCGTTGGTAGATCACATCCTTCCGGGTAATGCCAAACCTACAAATTACGAAGGTGGTCATGAGGGCCTTCTTCAGTGGGTGGTAGATGAAGCTGAAGCAGCAGCTTTAGATCTCGATGAGAGAATTTCTCCCGATGATAAAGTCGGTGCATCAAAACTGACTAAAGGTTTCGCATATACACTCGCCGGCAAGGCACGTCTCTTCCTTAACGATTATGCCGGAGCAAAGACAGACCTCAAGAAAGTGATAGATTCAAAGAAATATGAATTGGTGCCGACCGACCGTTGGGCAAATCTTTTCCATGCATCAGGCGACCTCTGTGAGGAGATGATATTCCAGATCAATGTGCTTGATAACCCAATGGTGGGGGACTGGAGCAATAAGATTCAGCGAACCTCTTGGATGTGGATCCAGTTCTGGAACTGGCGTACAGACAAGCTTGCTTCAAAACCATCATTCATTGGCACTGACGGTTGGGGTGGTCATTCAATCCGTACAGATTTTGCAGAAAAGATGCTTGCTAACGATGGAGATTCTCCACGTCGTAAGGCTACTTTCCTCACAGGTGATGAATTCCTTTATGAAATGGAATGGAACGGTGCCAAAGATTTGACTCGTGAACAGAAAGAGACAAGCGATCAGATCGGTATCGCCGACATCACAGGTCTCTACGGTTTCGGCGGTTATTTCGCCCATAAGATAGTTCCCTGGGCCGAGGATAATGAGAAAGGTTGGTACGGTTTCAAGAATCTGACACTCTTCCGTTATGCAGAAGTGCTTCTGATGTATGCCGAGGCTTGCGCTATGACAAACGATAATGACGGTTTGCAGTATCTTCAGGCAATTCAGGACCGTGCAGGTTCCGCTCACCGCTCAACTACACTGACTATGGATGAGGTTAAGAATGAGAAGATGTTTGAGATGTGGATTGAGGGTGTTCGCTTCCCGGATATGGTACGCTGGGGCGATACAGACGGAGTTGTCAACAACGGTAAGAACATACCTTCTACTTATGATGCCTATTTCACAAAAGGTGAACCCAAGCATCGCTTATACGTGGAATTCTCTAATCCCAATACAGGAGAGACAGGTTTCAAGAAGGGCAAACATGAATATTTCCCCTTCCCGTTAGATGAAATCTCAATCAATCCTAACCTGGTACAGAACCCGAGCGGACTGTAAGCCGGTAAAACAAAGTCCGTAATTTGTGAAGTGGGGGAGTCGTGCTCAGCACGGCTCCCCCTATAATTTGATCGTTAAGTATAGGCATAGAAAAAATACTGATACAATTCTCAAGTATCAGTATTTTTTCATTAAATATTAGTTATCTAACAACTTTATTCATATTATATTGAGTATCATTCACATTAATATTGAGTATCTCTGAAACAATATGTTGTGTGGCTCTGAAACCTTGTTCAATATGGCTGAAAAATTGTTTAAACCATTCTTTATTTGATAAGTGTCTTTACACCATTGATGATATAAATGCCAGGTTTGAGAGGAGCCTCATGACGCACGCCATTGAGGTCGAAGATTTCTTTCGGTTCATCATTGTCAAATCCTATTATGCTAACTCCGGAATCTTTGTCAAGAGAGAACACCACTTCAGAAGAGTAGTCCTTGGAGCCAAGATATACTATCGCGAAATATTCGCCGTCATCAAGACTTGATAGATCCATTTCTACAGATTCCTCTTCTGATTCTCCTGCCGACAGATAGAGCATGTCGGTAGATTTCGACGCTACATCCGATACGTAACTACCCACGATATAGGGGAAGACAACGATCCTGAGACGGTCGGTGAAATATCCTGCCTGACAAGTGACAGTGAATTTGAATTTAACTTCTGATTTATCGGTTACAGGACTCTTTCCGTCAAGCTTAAAGTCGGAAACCGAGATTGTGGTAGTTGCGGGAGCCGTTGCAAGAGTGACCTTCAGGTTCTCACTGACAGCTTTTCCGGCCTCGTCTTGGAACACCAGAATATATTCTTTACCTGTCTCGATCACCTGATCTTCTTTCGGTTCAAAAAGTCCTATATAATCTTCCACCTCGAGTTTGGAATCAGCTTCCACATCTACAGGTCGGTAAACAGAAGCAGCTACCGCTTCATTGGTAGAGGGGTCAATCAGAACAGGAGTAACTTTACCAATATATTCGATAGAGGTATTGTTTACAACAGTAAATTCAAGAGGGAATTGTCTTTTGTTATAGATTGTAGAGGGCAGTTCGATATCAGTAATCGTGATAGAAGCTGCTTCAGGACTTGAGAGAGTGGCGACACCACCTTTAATAACAGCCTGGCAATAGTCTACGTACCCGACGGGAGTACCCATGTCAATCCATACTTTTCCATCGTAGAACGCGGGAGAAAGAATGTAGGTGCCGTCGCTAAGACTCGGGAATTTGACGGTAAGGCCATCGTAGCCTCTGTAGGGAGGTAAATCAGATAAATCCATTCCGTCAGCGTAGGTAATTTGATTGGTGGCAGTATTTATTATCTTTACACCGGCTTTTGAATCTTTAGGTAAAGCAGTTATACTGAAGTTATAGAAAAGACAGTCAAATTTAAGGTTTTGCTCGGCCGATACTTGTGTGACAGCGGGTACGAAGTTTTCTGTACAATACAAAATGTAGGTGTAAGAAGAGTTTGCCACAGGGGGTTTCACTCCCAAAATAATCTGCTGGTCGGAGTTGAATCCTCCGGCACCGCCACCGACACCGAGACTTGCAGGATTGAGAGCAGTGAGAAGGAAATAGCCGTCGCTCATGCCTCCCCAGCCCCAATTGAAATGGAAGAAACCGTCTTCGCTGTAACCATCACAGATAAATTGATGTCCACCGCCTGTGCCCTGACCGCTATACAGAACAGGATGATTGCCTTTCAACTCCTGATAAATCATATCTTCCCATTCATAGAGACCGTAATAATCTCTGAGTGGCATCCAGAGACCTTTGTCGTATTCATAATATTCAAGCAGAGCGGTTGGCAGATTAATATTGGCAGCCGTACTTTCATCCACCCCATAATCCATGTCGGCGCTTATACCACACGCAAGCATTAGATTTGCAACCGCCTGTTTAGCTTCTGCTGAACTATTGGAATCGTAGGTGTCGGTCATTTTGTCCCATTCAAAAGTAGTGGCTCCAAAATTGAAAGATAGAGTTTTACCTCCTGTTTTCCATTCATAAGAATGTTCGCCTTTACCTTTAGCAGGATAAGAGTAATACTTCATGATCTGAGCCATGGCTGTAGCCACACATCCGGTAACAGTTCTTTTACCATCGACTTCCGGACACAAATCATTGTAAGGGTCAGATTGGTTCCAACGGGTTTTGGTGAGTGGTGCTATGGGGGCTCTGTCAGGTCGGTCTGCCTCGGCCCGAGTGGCAGATGCCTCAGGATTTGCAGCAAGATATTCAAGCTGACGGTTATAGAAATCGAGCCAATAAGCCAGTTCAGGGTTGATGTTGTTGGAGAAACCCGAGTTAGCAGAATAAGCCAGAATTTCCGGAGCCTGATCGTCGGCAGGAAGAATGACAAAGCTGTCGGAGGCAGAAAAAACGTAAAGGTCGCCGACAGTAGCAGTCGGGAGGCTGCCGGCACGTGTTGCATTCACGATATTACCGACTACTTCAGCTTCTGAGGAAGCACGTGTATAAGTCTTCTGCCTGATGCGTTCGAGCGCCTGATCGGGAGTGATGTGCTTGGCGGAGATAACAGAGGGAGCCAGAATTGCCAAAGTAATGGCGGATACTGAAGCAACACGTTTTAGGAAGAGGGATGGAAACGCTCTTGGCCCTCTGTCAAGAGTATTTCTCATGGAAAGGTGTAGTAGGGTTTTCTTCATATATTTACAGTTAAAGTATTATAATTTTTTAACGTTTCAAATATACAATTATTTGTGGATTATGACAAATAAAGGGGAAAGAAATAGAGCAAAAAAGCAAATGAAACTCAAGGGTTGTATATGTCGATTGATTTTATTAAATTTGTTTTCTGAGAAAGTTTCATCGTTAAATGACTTAAATTATGGTTCGGAATATGAATTCGGGAGATAAACTTAATGGCCTTTCCGCTATTAAGGTGATGATAGTAACCGTAGTATTAATTTTCAATGTATCAATAGTTATGGCAGAGGTGAATTGGCAAGATAATCCTGTGGGTGCAGTCTTTGCACGTGAGGGTGGAGTATGTCCTGAGGGTACATTCCGTCTTAAGAGCGGAGGATATGAAGTTTACACTATAGTGAGTGCAGACAAATCTTATCAGCCCGCTTCATTGTATTATGGAGTTAATGATGTTGACAAGCAGAAGGTTGATTCAATGGTTCCTGATGGGAAAGTACCTACTTCCATGAATTGTTTTGTGGTTAAGACAGACAACGGTTATATAATGTTTGACACCGGTCTTCCGTCATCAAAGGGTGGAAAAACATTAGACAGATTGGCATCATTGAATATTACCCCTGATGAGATAAAGGCTGTGTATATCACTCATGGTCATTTTGATCACATAGGCGGCCTGCTTGACGATGACGGTAAGGCTGTTTACAACGATGCAAAGTTATATGTGCCCCTTGCAGAGTTGACTTTTATGAGGGAGACAATGAAGGAGGCCACTGCCCTCATTGAGAGTGCTTATTCCGGCAGGCTTGTAAGTTTTGAGACGGGTAATCTTCTTGAAGATAATGTGCTGCCGATTGCGGCAAAAGGTCATACGCCGGGCCATACCGTATATCGCCTCGGGAATATCTTATTTGTAGGTGATCTGATGCATGGACCCGCCTTACAGTTGATTGACCCGTCTATCTGTGCCGGGTATGATGCCGACAGGAATCAAGCTATAATAAGCCGCAACACTATACTCTCATATTCAGTTGCCAACTCTCTGACTGTGTTGGGCGCACATATACCCGTCAACGGTGTGCTTTTCTAAGAGCCGGATCAATTGTGACAGTTAATATTATTGTTAACCTTACCTAATAAATGAACAATATGAATATCAAATTATTTACAAGTTTGTTTCTGAGTTTTCTAATATTCGGAAACATAGGCTTAAAAGCTCAAAGTTTTGAACCTAAATGGGTTGGGTCTGTCTCAGCCTTAACGATAGATTCCGATACGGTAGCACTTCCTTTGGAAAAGGCTAATGTGCAGGTTAAGACCTCCAGCTCAGCCGGGGCTATTTTATTAGGTATCGGAAACACAAGAAAGAAATGTGTGATAAAAGGAGGACGATCTACAGTGCAACTTAGTCCTGATAAACCGATACAGGTCATAGTAAGGTGTAAAGAGAATGATCAGGATCCTTCTACGTTTATCCAAGTGATCAAGTTCGAAGAAAAAAAGAAAGAACGGAAGGCTGAGTTAGCCAATATCAATTGGTTAGGAAACGTCACAGAAGGGGATATGAATATAATTCCTTATGATGCCGAGGCCTATGGTAAATCCTCTTATTTGTTGACTATTCCTGCTCAAGAGGGTGAATTCGGTATCCGGATACTCAATCCGAATGAGGTTGATGAAAAGGTGCCGTTATTTCAGTGTTTTGGAGTTCATTATTGATGAGTTTATAAAAGATATAAAGAAAGCCTGCAAGCCTATATACTTGTAGGCTTTCTTGAATTAACTTTTCTATAATACTTTGGAAATATGATAGTCAGATGGAGAAATATTGGTTTGTTGATAATAGTTTTTATAGGGATGTCAATACATAGCATATCAGCTGCCAATATAGAATCGGGTGTGAGTAGAGAACTGGCTCGTCAGCGTAAAGCAACTGTATCGAATGTTGTGTACGATCTTTCATTGACACTTGACACCATGATGAATGTCAATCCTGCGGGCACGGTAGGAATTGCTTTTGAGTATAAGAATGATCAGCAGCCCTTGCAAATAGATTTCACGGGAGATTCAGTAAATAGGGTCAGTGTGAACGGTCGTGAGATTATGGACCCGGTGTTGGTGAATGAGCATATCATTATCGGAAACGAAAATCTTAAGGATGGTAAGAATACAATTGAAATTGAATTTACCGCCGCAGGACGTGCTCTTAACCGTAATCCCGGATATATGTATACTTTGTTCGTACCTAACAGGGCACATTCCGTCTTCCCTTGTTTTGACCAGCCTGACATGAAAGCGAGTTATAATCTGACATTGAGAGTGCCCAAACAATGGAAGGCTGTGAGCAATTCCCCCGTTGTGTCGTCAGAGGAGGATCCGTTGTCGGATAGACGGATTATAAAATTCGGAGCTACGGAACCGCTCAGCACTTATCTATTTGCATTCGCAGCCGGAGAATTTGAATATCGTCAGCATACTGACGGGGAACGGACAATCGGTGCCTATTACAGAGAAACAGATCCGGATCGTCTGGCACAACTTGATGAGATATTCAGTCAGGTGGAAAGTTCACTCAGACAACTTGAAGATTATACCGGGATAACTTATCCCTTTGCCAAGTATGATCTTATAATACTGCCAGGATTCCAATTCGGAGGAATGGAACACACCGGAGCCACCTTCTATAATGATAACACAATCTTTCTTGGCAAAAACTCCACCGGTGCAGACCTGTTGAAAAGAGCCAAACTTATTGCTCATGAGACTTCCCACATGTGGTTTGGCGATTATGTGACAATGGAATGGTTTGATGACGTGTGGACAAAAGAGGTGTTTGCCAATTATTTCGCAGCTAAATTGACACGTGAGCTTTTGCCCGAATTTGACCATGATCTCGAGTGGCTAAGAGTCTATATGACTGCTGCTCTCGATCAGGACCGTTCAGAGGGTTCGACTCCCATACGTCAGGAACTTGATAATCTTAAGAACGCAGGGTTGATTTATAACAATATCATCTATAATAAATCACCCTTGATGATGGCAAAGCTCGCTGAGATTACAGGAGAAGAGAACTTTCAGAAAGGTATAAGAAAATACTTGACTGACCATGCTTTCGGCAATGCAACCTGGGATGATCTCATAAATGCTCTTTCAACTTATAGCGATGAAGACATAGAGAATTTCAGCCGGGTGTGGGTGTATGAAGCGGGGATGCCTGAAATCAATTTTAAGGTTGACAATAACAAATTGATTGTAAGCCAGAAAGATTCACGGGGTAGAGGAATCGTATGGCCACAGACGTTTGACGTTGTAGTGGGTGAAGGCAACATTATTGAAACGATTACAGTAAGCTTTGACGGGACAACTGATACAGTTGTAGCAGACACTTCACTAAGCTCTGATTCAATTATTATCTTACCATCGGCTGATGGGCGTGCTTACGGTCTGTTGACAACCGATGCGGCCAATCCGGTAAGAATAATGGAAGATTTGTTGGCAGAGAAGGGAATTACTTCTACCTTGGCTCCTGTGGGCAGACTTGCAACTCTGATGATGCTTAACGAAAATTATCTTGTAGGGAATATCACAACTCCCGCTTGGCTTGATTTCCTTATAAGGTCAATTGAGCAAACTTCTGACACTCAGATTTTGTCGGCTTTGACAGGTTATGTAGGGTCTGCTTTGATTGATCTAACTGCCGAGGAGGCAGCTCCCTTTGAAGAACGGTTGTTCGTGACAGTAGATACACATCCAATAAGTCAGGGGAAAACTTTAGCGCTTCGTACACTTATTGCCTCGGCACGTGCGCCACAATCCAAGACACGACTTTATGATCTTTGGAAAAGCGGGGAATCTGCTCTTATCAGCAAGGATGATTTCAGTAATTTAGCACTTCAGCTTGCCATAGAAATGCCGGAAAAAAGGGACAGCATTATTTCAATCCAACGTGAAAGGATTGGAGAGGGTGATCGTCTTCGGAAATTTGATTTTATAAGTCGTGCGACTGTGAGCGATACATTGGCTTTGGATTCTCTTTTCGAGTCGCTGCGGGATCCGCAGAATCGTCTTGTGGAACCTTGGACACTGTCACTTTTATCGCTGCTTAATCATCCTTTGCGGCACGACAGGAGCACCCGCT
The DNA here is from genome assembly GCA_964586465.1 of uncultured Sangeribacter sp. Classification (GTDB taxonomy): domain Bacteria; phylum Bacteroidota; class Bacteroidia; order Bacteroidales; family Muribaculaceae; genus Lepagella. Next base: position 9,132 of record CAZPHL010000018.1, on the reverse strand, counting down.
ATATAGTCCCGGCTCTTGAGATGCTGCCTGATCTTCAAGCTACCGGTGATATCTTTTTCCCTGCCAATTGGTCAGCTTCTCTTCTTGGGAGTTATCGTTCAAAAGAGGCTGCTGAATATGTAGCATGGTTTCTGAATGAAAATAAAGATATGAATCCACTTCTGTTGAATAAGGTCAGACAAGGAGCTTCACGACTTATGTTGAAACAGAGATAGAATGAAGTCAGTTTGCCGGTAGAAATTAAATATAGACAAAACATTCAGGCGTTTACGAACTGCATGATAATGAAGTTTGTAAACGCCTGAATGTTTTTTATAGGAACATGAAGATTGTTTCTATTGAAATCTGAAGAATATTACTATTGAAACCTACAGGTTTTGGCTAAAGAGGCCGGCTTGCTGTAGCTATTGAAAATGGAAATTATGGAAATATAAACCGTTTCTCAGAATGTCTGAGGTGGTCAATATTAAGGGTCAGAAGTCAGCACCGAAAGTTATCAGGAAGGCACCTTGTGAAGAACTTCCTATTTCAGTGAAGACTTTTTTGTCATTTTCAACGGTTTTTTTATAGAATTTTCTTCCTATGGCTGCGTTATAGGCAATACCAAGGTTAAATCCTGCTTTGGGATTACCGAAGCGTACTCCTACAGAGGGTTGAAAATACACTCCGTTTTTGTATTTCATATATAAACTTTCAGAAGAGTGCCAATCATCCAGTCCTCCGTTACTTAGCTTAAAACCAAGCTGATAACCAATCTTTACATCCACAAAGGGAGTTATACGAGAATTAAGATTGAGATTCCATCTTGCATCAGCATAAAAGGGGAAATAAAAAGCGTTGAAACTCCTCTCGCGATAACTCTCATTATCTGTATAACCGGTAAGGGTGGTGTAACCGCCAAAACCGATACCGGCGAACAGGAAGGGAGTGAATTGGTAACCCTCCGTCACATTCAGTCCGAATGTCAAGTCAGTCTTGATATTGTGAAAGCCGGAATTATTATTCGAAGTAAAGGTTTTGCCGCCACCAAAAAAGGTGCCTCCATATATGTCGATAAATCCCTTGAAACCCTGAGCATTGATTGTAAAAGGGAGGATAAGCAGGGATAATATTAGAAAATATTTTTTCATAATGCTGTTAACAACTTAAGTATTTGAATTGAAAGTTGATTGAAGACTGAAATACATCCTGAAGAATTTATCTTGTCCAGCCGTTAGTGTCACGCCAGATCTTCTGAACAGGATCATATTGAATGTAGGTGTTGACATTCACCATAACGTATCCATGATTCTGATAAGATATACCATCAGCCTGATAATTATTCTCTGCCTGGATAACGAGAGCTCCATAATCGTATCCTTCCCCTACGGTGGATTTATTGAGAGTCCATACATAGCTCGGATTAGCCGGAGTAGCATTAAAAGTAGTACCGTCAGGAAAAGTGAAAGTAGCACCGGTTTCGTCAGCTGATGACGGAATGTAGGTTACTTTCAATTCATTGTTACCGGCTGCCCAAAGAGTATTCTCATAATCAAGAGAGTCCATAAATCGATAGGATGAAGGGGCGTCACTTGATCCATAGACTACATCAAATGAAATTGTATCATATCTGTTTCTGTAACCCGTAAATCCGAAGTAACCCTCATAAATAGCCGAATTGGCATAGTCAGAATCACCTACAGTAGTATTGACCACACTGAAATTGACATTACCTTTTAATTTAATTTCATTATTATTTCGCCAGTCATTATAATACCATGTGTCATTGGCTTTATTGTATTGCAGCTCAGTTCCCATGTAGCCGAAGTATATCATCACATATCCGTGAGCCTCAATAGAAAGCCCTTGACGGGTGTAGGAACTTTTGGCCGAAATCACCATTTCTTGGTAACTGTAGAAAGAATTGGCACACTCAGGAGTGATTTCCCAAGTAAAAGAGGGATTGTCGGCAGTCAACGTAACCTCCTTTCCATCAGGCATAGTGAAAGTGGCTTCCTTCTCTTCCGGACAGGAGGGAGTGAAAGATAATTCAATCTCGTTATTGCAACCTGCCCAAAGACTACCGGATCGATTGAGATATACTGTATTTTCCTCAGTCTGAATACCATTGCCGGCGTTATCTGTCAAATAACTGATAACGAATTTATCATCCCGTGGTTCGCCCTGATAAGAATCATAATAATTGTTATAGATTACCGAATTCGCGTAATCATGCAGACCAACCGTCATATTAGTTGCTGTAAAGCTGACATTCTCTTTTATAGATATTTCAGGATTATTGCGCCAGTCGTTGTAATACCAAGTTTTGTTATCTTTGTTGTATTGCAGGTTCTGACCTTCATAGTTAAATGAAATCATCACATAACCTTTACCATAAACAGTATCTCCCCGTTTTTGATAAGAGCTTTCAGCTGTAATAATCATGTATTTGTCCCAACTGTATGTGTCATCAAACCGAGCTTCCGGTGTAACTTCCCATGTAAAAGTAGGTTTATCGGCAGTAACGGTGTAAACCTTTCCATCAGGCATAGTGAAAGTGGCTTCTTTTTCTTCCGGACAACTTGGAGTAAAAGTTAATTCCAGCTCATTCATGCCTCCTGACCAGACGACATTTGAATAAGGTATAGTTACGGTATTGGAGTATGATTCCTGTGAAAGATTCCCATTTGAAATATCCTTGAAATCAATAGTAAACTCTTTTTCTTTTCCTTCATCATCATAATACGGTGAGAAAGAGTAATCATAAACTGTAGACTGTGCTTGATCGATGCTACCTACCGAGAGATTGGTGACATTGAAATTAAGATTCTTAACAGATGATGTAGGAATACGGAAATTTTCTTCTTGTGTGCAGCCCATAAAGGATAATGCCATTAAGCACATCACACTTCCCAAATAAAATATATTTTTCATTATAAGATTCCTTTAAAAGATAACGGGAAATTGGGAATTGATTAAAAATCAAATCCGAAGTTCAACAATAACACACCACTGACGGATCTTCCGAGCTCAAGATGAGTTTCGTCATAATCCCATCTGTCAGGGTTATTCCAATCCGGAAGACGGTAGGAGTAAGTGGCTGTCAATTTTTTCGGTACAATAAGATTATATGACAAACCGATATTAAAACCGCAACGGTTTTTGACTTTAGTGCGTAAGCCAATAGTGGGCATTATCAATAGACCACCGGTATTTTGATTTGAAAGTGTCAAATCATTACCTGAAGCATAAGAATAATGCTCCTCATAATGATTTTGATGACATATCTGATAGCCTAATTTCAAGTCAACGAATGGAGCTGTCTTGTCTTGGAGCCCGAAATCCCATCTTGCATCGGCAAACACAGGTATATTAATGGAGTTAAATTTATGGTCTCCATACTGATAAGAGTAGTCCTGAGTATCGGCATAAAGCATGGTAGCGTTTGCACCGATGCCTAAGCCTACGAATAGATTTGGATTGATCTGATAACCGTGAGTGGTGGTCCAGCCGAACATTATAGGTGAGCCGATATTACTGATGTCCAGATCACCGGCTTGAACATTAACTTTGCCACCGAATCCTACACCTCCCTGAAGTTCGAAGAAGCCGCGATAACCGCTTGTACGGCTCTCCCAACCGCTTCCGAGACGGATGACCATATTTGGTTTGACTTTAAAGATCTGAGGTTTATAACCGGGATAAGAGACACGGATTTTTTTTACAGTTACAGGTAAATCGAGACTGAATTTACCGTCAATATCGGTGGTGGTGGTTTCCTGACGGTCAACTACCTCAATTCGCACACCCGGGAAAGGTTCGTTTTTACCGTCAACTACTGTACCGGAAATTATTTCCTGAGCCGATAGAGCAGTGACCCATAAGAAAGATGAAATTAATAACAATAATACTCGATTCATATTAAAAGAAATAAGAAAATAGTAGGTGATTTGTCGTGATTTTATAAGCTTTCAATTAATTAAGAGTCGATGTTTTATCAAGTGTCCTTTTCGACTCAATCATGATGTTGTAAAATTTTATACAAAATTATAGATATTCTATCAATTCTACAACTGAATTTCAATAAAAGTATTAACTTTGTCATCCAACCGTGCAGTAGCGACTACGTTGTTTTTCTTTAGTAACCTACATACCCGTTTGACAATATTAAATATTATGAAAATGAAAAAAAGCTTAGGTATAAGTCGGCTGATGTTAATATCGCTGACTATGTTGCTATTCCTTTTCCCATTAAGTGCACAGAGTGCTACAGGCCCTTTTATTGAAGTCACAGGCTCGGCTACGATAAATATTGTGCCTGACAGAATAACAGTTGAAATCGGGTTGGAGGAATACTATAAGCAGAAAGTTTTTGGTGACAGTGTACTTGTAAAACTTACAGATATTGAAAAAGATGTACGTAAGACGTTACATGAAGTCGGTGTGCCGGATTCACTTATTGTTGTTTCAGATTTGGGTAATTATCGGAATCGGGATATTTCCTCTACTTTCTTAATGGCCAAAAGACTTTCCGCTACAGTAGAGGATTTCAATCAGCTTGACCTTCTTGCGGATAAACTTGACCGTAGGGGGATCTCAAGTTTTTCTATCACAAAGATTGATAATTCACAAATAGAGGAATATGATCGACAAGGGCTTAAGTGCGCTTTAGATATAGCAAGGACAAAGGCAAAGTTTATTGCTGAGAATGAGGGACTTTCCATTATATCACCCTACGAGATAGTGGAAACGACTAATGACGTTCAGGGTTATTCGGCCTTCAGCAATGTCGCTTATGATATGGGGTCAGGTATGGAAAACATGCGGCGTATTGTAAGACGTTATAGTGTCAAGGTGCTCTATACGTTCTCCTATCAATAGTTTTGTACAGTAGACCATATTGATTTATAGATTTGAAGAATAGTATTTTATCAGTTTAAATTAACCTAAAAATGATGAAGAACTTAGCGATGGCATTATGTATGAGCGCTATTCTTACCGGTTGCGTGAGTAAGACAGATGATATAGATGCAAAAGTAGATGAGTTGTATGCCAACATGTCGCAAGAAGAGCGCATCATGCAACTTAGAAGTTGTATGATGGATGTATTGTTTGATGAGGACGGTGTGCTCGATCCTGCCAAGTGCGATTCTCTGATTCCAAACGGTATCGGACATTTCTGTCAATTTGCAAGTCAACAACCTCTGGCACCGGAAGAGTTGAGAAATCGGGTGGCTGCCTTACAGGAATGGCTGATAAATAACACTCCGAATGGTATTCCGGCGTTGTTTCATGAGGAGGTGCTTTCGGGAGTCAATACATTAGGTGCCACTATATATCCGCAACAGATAGGTCAGGCGGGTTCTTTCAATCCTGAATTGATGGAACTGAAGACCGTTCAGACGGCCAATGCGTTGCGAAGCATCGGTGGCGTGCTGTCGCTCTCTCCGATGGTAGATGTATGCCGCAATCCTTCGTTCAACCGTCTTGAGGAATCGTATGGGGAAGATGATTATCTGTCGGCAGTGATGGGTTGCGCTTTTGTCAAGGGCTTGCAACAGGGTGATTTACGTAAAGGCGTAGGCGCATGTTCGAAGCATTATCTCGGATATGGGGGTGGAGGTGATGCAGAAGAAAAGGAATTGATGGAGGAAATTTTAATGCCACATGAGAGCATGATAAGATATGCAGGAAGTCTTGCCGTAATGCCGGGCTATCATGCAGTGCACGGAGTGAACTGTGCAGCCAATGGAGAGATTTTGCAAGATATATTGCGAGACTATGTGGGATTTGACGGCATGGTGGTCAGCGATTACACTGCTATTGATCAACTTCCGGGGAAAGATAATGCAGAAAAGGCAGCTATGGCCATCAACGGAGGGACTGATGTGGATTTTCCCAATGGCTCTTGCTACTCCCATCTTCAGGAGGCAATAGATAGGGGGCTTGTGAGTCCCGAGACTTTGGAGAAAGCTGTCAAAAACGTGCTACGATATAAATTCAGGACCGGCCTTTTTGATAAGGATGCTTATCTTTACAGTAATGATAAGATTGAGCTTGACACTCCGGAAGAACGCCGGACAGCCTACGATATTGCTTCACAGTCGGTAGTTCTTCTTGAAAATAAGGGTATACTCCCTTTAAAAGATGAGAAACGAATTTTCGTAACAGGTCCTAATGCCAATTCAATATGGGCTATGTGTGGCGATTATTCGTTTCCCAGTATGAATTATTTCTGGAAGCGAAGGACTGAAGAGGTCACGAGTCCTCACATCGTGAAACTTCTGGAAGGGCTCCAATCACGTAAACCCGAAAACATGACCATTTCATATTCGCGCGGTTGTGACTGGACAGACACTATTGAAACCAAATTCAACGTAAGTGGTGATGAACGTGCATGGGAATATCACCTTCTTCATCGTAAGGTGGATGCAGGTGAAAAAGCGGATAAAGCTGAGGCTTTGCGTATGGCAAAGAACTCTGATGTAATCATTGCCGCAATGGGGGAAAATGTGATGTTGTGTGGGGAGAATAGGGACAGACAAGGCCTGAGACTACCGGGCCGACAAGAGGAATATGTTGAGGAATTGATAGCGACCGGTAAACCTGTGGTATTGATTATATTCGGAGGCAGGGCGCAGGTGATTTCCAAGATAGCAGATAAATGTGCAGCCATCATTCAGGCCTGGTATCCCGGTGAAGAGGGGGGTAATGCTTTGGCCGACATTCTTTACGGTAATGTATCACCTTCCGCAAAACTTTCCGTAAGTTATCCAAATACTGAACTTTATGAGCCGATATGTTACCTTTATTCTGCTGAAAAAGATCCTTGTGTAGCATGGGAATTCGGTTATGGTAAGAGCTATACCACTTTCTCTTATGATAATCTACAAGTAGATAAAAACGCATCTACTGAGTCTGATGGTATTGATATCTCTTTTACAATCACCAATACAGGGCAGGTCAAAGCTGATGAGATAGCACAGGTTTATATCTCACCGACCGAGGATAGTCAGAACATACGTCCCATAAAACTTCAAGGCTTTGCAAGAGTGCCATTGTCACCGGGAGAAACGAAGCAAGTGAAAGTAACTCTATATCCGGACCAATTCGGTTATTACACCAATGCGGGTGAACGTAGGTGGAACATAGATCCGGGTAAGTATAAAATAAAGATCGGTGCTTCCTCGGCAGATATTCGCCTTCAGGATGATGTAATTCTTAAAGGAAAGAAAGTGACGAAACCCATCCGTGACAATTATTTTTCCAACACAGAATTGTTGTGATATAAGCTTAAAAGAGACGGAAGTGTTTCCGGGATAGTTCTGACGCTATAATAGCGTCAGAGCTATCCACTAAAAATCACGGATTTATAAGAAGGATAATCTTTTGTGATAAATTATTGATAAAGATTACAAAAAATTGGTGTTGTTCACAGATGAGAAGGATAGTAGTAGCAGCAGATTCTTTTAAGGGCTCTTTGTCAAGCTTGGAGGTCGGGGAAGCGGTGTCTGCCGGGGTTTCGGAAGTTATGCCGGATGTTGAATGTGTGATAGTGCCCGTTGCAGATGGTGGTGAAGGCACTGTTGAGGCACTTGTTGCCGCTCTTGGAGGAGAATTTGTAATGAGCCGTGTCACCGGACCCCTTGGCGACGTGGTGGAGGCAAAATATGGGATTTGTGGCGATACCGCCGTGATTGAGATGGCAGCCGCCAGTGGGCTGCCACTTATTAATAAGGAAAAACGTAATCCTTGGCTCGCTACTTCATTTGGAACCGGTGAATTAATACGCGATGCATTGCAAAGAGGTTGTCGAAAATTTTTGATCGGTCTGGGAGGAAGCGCCACAAACGATGCAGGAGTCGGTATGCTACAGGCTCTTGGTTTTAATTTTTTGGATAAGGATGGCAACGAAGTCGGAAGAGGCGGTGGAGAATTAGACCGGATTGTAAAGATTGATTCTACGCATGCACTGCCGGAATTACAAGAGAGTGAATTTATAGTGGCCTGTGATGTGAACAATCCCCTTACCGGTCCTAACGGGGCGAGTCGGGTATTCGGTCCTCAGAAAGGAGCGGACAGCACCATGGTTGAAAAGCTTGACGATGCGTTGAAATCGTTTGCAAGAGTTGTAAAAGAGGAGAGAGGTGAGGATGTGTCTACCTTCCCGGGAGCCGGGGCGGCAGGAGGAATGGGTTTCGCATTTCTTGCATTTCTTAATTCGCATCTACAACGGGGTGTTGAGATGGTATTGGAAGCTGTCAATTTTGATACTTTACTTCAAGATGCGGATTTGGTCATAACCGGAGAGGGGAGACTGGATGCGCAAACCGTCATGGGCAAGACGCCATACGGAGTGTTGAAACATGCGAAAGAACTGGATGTACCCGTAATAGCTATAGGTGGTTCAGTAGTACCTGAAGCCGTCCCCACGCTCATTGAAGCAGGGTTTTATGCAATATTCCCGATAGTTCCCGGACCAATGTATTTACAAGAAGCTTTGCGTCCAAACATAGCTAAAGCCAACATAACACGCACTGTCAACCAGATTCTCCGACTCTTTCAAGGTTCGTGGATTTGAAAGTAATAAAGGTGATAGCAGGGATTATCGGTGGTCGCGAGGGAAGTCACTGCCACGGTTGCTATGACGGGGCTGCAGGGGTTGGGCCTTTTCCGTGAGTTTGAGTTCGGTGCCGTTTGAAAGTTTCAGTTCATAACCACCATGTTTGCGCTCAATCTCTACTATGGTCTGACCCTTATGGTTTGCAGCGACGTACTTGCTGATAGCTGAGGGTACAATTTCTGTCGGCACTGCTTTGCCCTTGGCTGCCTTTACCTCTTTCCAATTGCCATCGGAGGTGAATTCAACTTCAGCACCACTGGTAAAGTCTACCTCATATTCCATTCCTCTTCGGCCATTGTCTTTCTCCACTTTCTTCACACCATCGTTAGCAAAGTATTTGGTTATGAATGACTGTGCCGGTTGAGGTAGCTCGGACTGTTTGATGGGGGTGCCTGCAAACATTGTTGCGGATACTGATGCTGCCAACACCACGAGAATAGAAACTAAAAACTTCTTCATTTTAATCAGGTTTTATTTAGGTTAAAATTCAACTTTAAATTTTTGTGGTTGAATAATCCGGTTTAAGTTGT
>CAZPHL010000017.1:32851-34028 GCA_964586465.1 uncultured Sangeribacter sp. | reverse complement strand
TAAACCATGGTGCAGCTTCAGTTCATGTGATTTTTCGCAAGCAAATGTTCATGAATATGGTGTGCGTTGAATAAAAGATTATTGTGAGCCCTTATAAAAGAATCCATAATTTCCTTTAAAGCTTTGAGGTTTTTAAACTCATTCTTCTCCTCAAAATCAAAGTCCGAAAAAAGGAAGTACAACGCATCTACCGAGGATAGCCCGTTTTCGTCAGGGTCAAATACTATATATTTGGGACCCGGTGTTGTCACCGGTCTCATCACTGCTTTTTGAAAGCTGTAGTATTCTATAACATCTTTCCTCTTGAAGTGGAACGTGTTGTGGTGTCTGATCGTTACTTTATCATCCTCAAAATATATACTGAATATATGTCCCAGGTAATGAAGCATAATCATCGATCTGTCTGACATGTCGACAGGTTGACAACCTAACTTCACTAAATAATCTAACCAATGCTTGATGGCCCCTTTGATATCACGCTCCGGTGAGTACTTTTGAATCAATTCTTCTGAAATTACCGGTTCTTCATTACCGCTCTCTGATTCATGCATTTCCCTTTCCGAAGAAGCCTCTTCAGTTACGGAAATCTCCTCTGTTTTAATCTTGGCGAGATAGAAAGAGAGATTTAATTGTAGGTTTGACCCCTTCTCAAAGCCGATTTTTGGGAGTTCCCAATCGGAATATTTACCCAATTCTTTTCGGGAAATAATGTCGGCATATACCAAACTAAGTAAACTTTTGATTTCGAAAAAAGAGTTCAGTATGCCGAGAAGTATATTGGGATAACCTTCTGTATAATAATTGATAAATCTATATACAGTGCTTATCGTCATTCTTCCGTTCTCATCGGGATAACTCATCGTGATGGTCGGAAGACGCTTCCCGTTGGTGTAACGTACCGCTTCTAAGAAAACATCAACCTCTTCACCACCTTTATCAACCACGAGCCATTCGAAATCCCATATCTCAACTTCAGAATCCTTGAACTTAATATAAAAATGTTCGCTCTCAAAATCGAAGCTTATGGTATTATCAGGATTGAGCACGGGGTTCAGTTCCAGTTTACGGAGACTTGTGAAGGTTGACTCTATATTCCGGGATAATGCAGGATTGTTGATTTGTTCCATGTTTTATGGATATATGAAGTTTTAAATGAAGTTATTTGTAATTGTAATTG
>CAZPHL010000017.1:28033-32751 GCA_964586465.1 uncultured Sangeribacter sp. | reverse complement strand
TTGTAATTGTAATTGAAAATTTAATGGGAAGACTTGTTTCAGTCTTCCCATTTCCGGGATTCACTCATCAGGCTGCAAGTCTGACATCGAGGAATGGACGGATACCCATTTCGATGTCGGCACTTATCACATTACGCCCGAAAAGTGAACGGTGTCGGTTGATAAGGTTATATAAGGGAGCAACATTATCTCCATATATAGCCACAGAACCGAGTTTGTCAGAATTATAAGTGCTTGGATAGAAAGCATACCTTACAACCGGTTTGGCAAAAAACGGCTTTGCAAGACTTCTTCTATCGGCACCACGACGGAGATTCGTGCGATACTCAGCTTCCTCCTCAGCCTGACGCTTGAGATCGCTGCGGTCGAAGACGCTGATGAGCGCTTTGCAGCTTCCTCCTTTTACACCACGCTCTCTCACCACAACTGAATTCTCAGAAGCTTTGGTGCTGAGGATGCGGAAAATTGAGTTGATTTCACACTCGAATGAATTTGCTGAATTGAATTTGAAATTTGTTTTCATTTTTATTTAAAGTTTAGAGATAAAAAAATTACCGATTACGAATACCACTATGGACAATGTGTGGCTGTAATCGATATCATTTATTTTTCCCGGAGCCTTCTCCGAGTGTCCACCCAAAATTTCAATGTTCTCTTTTAGCGTAATCACTTCCCGTAAGGGTATAGCATTGGCTAACGCTAATAGAAACTTTGAATTTGGAGTGGACCGATCAACTAATAATCGGTTTCTCTAAACCTAAATATGTCTGTGCCCGTTTTCCGGAACACGATGCAAAATTAATACATCTTTCAATAACATCCAAATAAAAGTTTGAAAAAAAATTATTTTTTTTATTTCCATTCATTTTTTAACCCGTTGTATACTCTGATACCGGCGGAGGCTATAAGGTAAACACATTACAATAAAAAATTATCAATACAGGTTTGTAGTTTTGGGTTTGAATGACTACTTTTGTATTCAAAACCAAATATAAACTCATGAAACGTTATTTAGCTTTAACACTACTTGCCGGCGCTATGTTCTCCGCTTCAGGGTCTGAGAATGCCCGCTGGCTTCGCGACGCCGCCATATCTCCCGACGGCTCTACAGTGGCTTTCACCTATAAAGGCGATATTTTCACAGTGCCTGTCAATGGCGGACAAGCCACTCAGATAACCTCAAACAGTGCTTACGATGCCAACCCTGTGTGGACCCCTGATGGTAAACGTATCGTTTTCATGAGCACACGTGAAGGCTCGGACGATATCTTCGTGACTTCCGCAACGGGTGGCACACCTCAACGTCTCACAACTTCAAGCGGTTCTGAAAAACCTCTTACTTTCATCAATGACTCCACTCTCCTATTTAATGCCGCCAATCTCCCGGGTCGCAAGACTGCACGCGCTCCTTTCCAGACTCAGCTTTACTCAATCAACATAAACAAAGCTAATCCTCGTCCGAAACTTTACCTCTCTTTACCGGTGGTGTCGGCTGATGCCAACGCTAAAGGAGAACTGCTTTATCAGGACCGTAAAGGGGTGGAAGATGTGCTCCGTAAACATGAACGTTCATCCGGCACAGCGGATGTGTGGCTTTATCGTAACGGCACCTTCACTCAACTTACCGATTTCAACGGGGGCGACCAGGCACCGGTATGGGGAGCAGGTGATACATATTATTATGTAAGTGAGAAAGATGGAACTCTGAATGTCTTTGAGGGCAAAATAGGTAGTAAGTCCGACCGTCAACTTACAAAATTTACAAAACATCCTGTGCGCTCCCTCTCTTCTTCTGACAATGGTACGCTCGCCTTCTCATGGGATGGTGACCTTTATACATTACGCCCGGGGCAGGAACCACAGAAATTAAATGTGGTGGTTAACTCGGATGACTATGACAGAGATCTCGTGAAGAGATATGTCACAAATGGAGCATCTGATATTGCTGTATCTCCTGAAGGAAAGGAGGTGGCTCTAATTATCCGTGGGGAACTTTATGTGACTGACACCGAATATAAGACCACTAAGCGTATCACTGATACTCCCGCACAGGAACGTTCAGCTTCTTTCTCTCCTGATGGACGCACTATCGTGTTTGATAGTGATGTGGACGGTATCTGGCAGCTCTTTACCGCTAAAATCAAGGATGACAAGGAGAAACAATTCGCCTACGCTACCGACATTGTGATCGAACCGCTTTATAAATGCGGCACTTCCGCTATGCAACCGCAATTCTCCCCTGACGGTAAAAAGGTTGCATTCCTTGAAGACAGAACCGCTCTCAAAGTGATAGATTTAGCTACGAAGAAAGTAACCACTGCTCTCGACGGCAAATTCAACTACTCATATTCCGATGGCGATGTGCCTTTTGCCTGGAGTCCTGACAGTGAACATCTTCTCGTTTCTTTTATCGGTGATGGCGGATGGAACAATGTTGACGTCGCTCTGGTGAATATTGACGGAACGGAACTCGTTAATCTTACTGAAAGCGGTCACGCCGCCGGCAACCCGAAATGGGCTCTTGACGGTAAAGGAGTGACATTTACCACCGGTAAATATGGTATGAAGGCTCAGGGTTCATGGGGCAATGAGGAGGATATCGTGCTCATGGTGCTCGACGGTGAGGCCTGGGATAAATTCAACTATACTGAGGAGGAAGCCAAACTCGCTGAAAAAGAAAAAGATGATGCGGATAAGGACGATTCCAAAGATGGAAAAGACTCAAAGAAGAATAAGAAAGGGAAAAAGGATAAGAAAGAGAACAACGTTGATAAGAAGAAATCCGAACCTCTTGACATCGAAAACCGCCGATATCGCACGAAACGTCTTACCCGACGCTCATCAAACATGTGGGATTATTTCCTTGATCCTAAAGGTGAGAAACTCTATTATGTGGCAGCCGCCACTGAAGGGGGTTACAATATTCATGTAATTGACCTTAAGAAGGGTGAAAACAAAGTACTCCTGAAAGGTGTAGCCGGTGGTCTGAACCCTGACAAGAAGGGTGAGAATCTGTTTGTTAATACGGGAGCCGGTATTAAGAAGGTTAATCTCTCAAGCTCGGATGTGAAAGATGTTGAGTTTGAGGCTCCGTACGACCGTAAACCTTCCTTGGAACGTGCCTATATCTTCGACCACATGGCAAAGCAGGTGGAAGACAAATTCTATGATGAGAAACTTCATGGTGTAGATTGGAAATACTATACTGATCACTATCGTGAGTTCCTTCCGTATATCTCCAATAACCGTGACTTCGCAACTCTACTGAGCGAAATACTCGGTGAGTTGAACGCTTCTCACACAGGCGGTAGATATTACGGTAACGGTGCCCCTCTCTCAACCGCTACTCTCGGTGCCTATTTCGATGACGATTATGAAGGCGAAGGTATTCTCATTACTGAGATATTCCCGCGTGGACCTCTTTCTGCAAAAGGAGCTGATATTGCTGTGGGTGATATTATCGTCTCAATCGACGGACAGAAAATTGAGCCCGGGACAGACTATCTGCCATTACTCGAAGGTAAGGCCGGTAAGAAGGTTCGTCTTGGTGTCAAAAAAGCTGATGGGAAGGTAACCTATTCTACCGTTAAACCAATCAGCACAGGTGCTCAGTCGCAGATGGCATACGACCGTTGGATAGAGCATAATGAACAGATTGTAGACAAACTTTCCGGCGGGAAGATCGGTTATGTGCATGTAAGAGGCATGAACGGTGAAAGCTATCAGACTGTATACGACCGTATACTTGGTAAATACCGCAACTGTGACGCGATTGTGGTCGATACCCGTCATAATGGCGGCGGATGGTTGCACAATGATCTTGCTGTGCTACTCAATGGCAAGGAGTATGTGACTTTCAAACCGCGTGGCCGTGAGATCGGTCATGAACCATTCGCTCAATGGACAAAGCCTTCCGTAATGCTTGTTGATGAGAGCAACTATAGTGACGCACACGGTTCTCCTTTCACTTATCAATATTTAGGTATCGGTGATGTCGTAGGTGCTCCTATTCCGGGTACCATGACTGCCGTGTGGTGGGAAACTCAGATAGATCCTACATTGGTGTTCGGTATTCCTCAAGTTACTAATGTAGCTATGGATGGAACTGTTCTCGAAAATCATCAGTTGAATCCTGATGTGATCATTTACAATGCTCCGGCTGACATAGAGAACGGAACAGATGCCCAACTTGAAGGCGCTGTGAAACATCTGCTCAACAAAACTAAAAAATAATTTAAGGATATATTAATGATTCCATTCGTTCATCTCCACGTTCATTCTCAATACAGCCTCCTCGACGGCAAAGCATCTATTCCGGAGTTGGTGGATAAAGCAATTGACGACGGTATGCGTGGCATTGCCCTGACCGATCATGGAAATATGTTCGGCATTAAGGAATTCTATAATTATGTGAATAAAAAGAATGCCGGAAAACCTGATGAGGAGAAATTCAAACCTATCATCGGCTGCGAGATGTATGTGGCGCGTGAAAAGATGACCGACCGAAAGGACAAGTCAGACAACGGTTTCCATCTTATTGTACTTGCAAAGAATCAAAAGGGATATCATAACCTGATCAAACTGGTCAGCAAGGCATGGACTGATGGAATGTATTATAAACCGCGTACCGATCGCGAACAACTCGAGCTTCACCATGAAGGTCTGATTGTTTGCTCGGCCTGTCTCGGTGGTGAGGTTCCACAGATGATTATCCATGA
>CAZPHL010000017.1:0-27933 GCA_964586465.1 uncultured Sangeribacter sp. | reverse complement strand
CATGACCGTCTTATCTGTGTGTCTATGCAGAAGAAGTTCAACGAACCGCGAATGCATTATACAAAGCAAGAATGGCTCAAGAGTACCAAGGAGATGAATGAGATTTTCGAGGATATCCCCGAGGCTCTCGAAACATCAACTGAAATACTCGACAAGATTGAATTCTTCAGCATAGACCACGGTCCTATAATGCCGAACTTCGCCATTCCGGAAGATTTCGGAACGGAGGAAGAATACCGTAAAAGGCTTACTGAAAAAGATCTCTTCGACGAATTCACTCGAGATGAGCATGGCAATGTGGTCTTATCACAAGAGGAAGCGGAAAAGAAGATAAAACGGCTCGGAGGTTATGACAAACTTTACCGGATAAAATTCGAGGCAGATTATCTCGAGAAACTTACATGGGAAGGAGCCAAGGAACGTTACGGCGATCCCTTACCGGAAGATGTGAAGGAAAGGCTGAAATTTGAGCTCTATATAATGAAAACTATGGGCTTCCCGGGTTACTTCCTTATAGTGCAGGACTTCATCAATATGGCGAAGAAAAAACTTGGTGTAAGTGTCGGTCCCGGCCGTGGATCGGCTGCAGGAAGTGCAGCCGCTTATTGCCTCGGCATAACACAGATCGACCCTATCAAGTATGACCTGCTCTTCGAGAGATTCCTTAACCCTGACCGAATCTCTTTACCGGATATCGATGTGGACTTCGACGATGATGGCAGATATGTTGTGCTGAAATATGTGACCGATAAATATGGAGCGGAGAAAGTGGCACACATTATCACCTACCAGACAATGGCGACCAAATCGGCCATCAAGGATGTGGCGCGTGTGATGGAACTTCCTATTCCGGAGGCCAACCGCCTTGCAAAACTTGTGCCTGATCGTCTACCGGAAGTCAATGGCAAAGCCCCGAAGATCAACTTTAAGAATTGTCTCCTTTACGATAAAGCATTTGAAGCCGAAACTCACAACCCTAACCCTATCGTAAGGGATGTGATGAAATATGCGGGACAACTCGAAGGTAATGTCAGAGGCACCGGTATCCATGCCTGTGGAGTGATCATAGGTCGTGACGATATTACCGATTGGGTACCTATCTCAATGGCTACCGATGCCGACGGTTCCAAGGTGATATCAACTCAATACGAAGGCTCCGTGATCGAGGAAACCGGTTTGATTAAAATGGACTTTCTCGGTCTTAAAACTTTGTCGATCATAAAAGAGGCTTTAGCCAATATTAAACAGACAAGGGGATTTGACCTTGACATCGAGAAAATTCCTCTTGACGACCCTTTGACCTTCAAGCTTTATTGTGAAGGACGCACCACATCTACGTTCCAGTTTGAATCTGCCGGTATGCAGAACTCATTACGCGACCTGAAACCCTCGAAATTCGAAGATCTCATCGCTATGAATGCTCTATACCGTCCGGGACCTATGGATTATATCCCCTCTTTCATCAAACGTAAGCACGGGGAGGAACCTATAACATACGATATACCTGTCATGGAGAAATATCTTCATGAAACTTACGGAATTACCGTATATCAGGAACAGGTGATGCTTCTGAGCCGTCTTCTTTCCAACTTCACACGAGGTGAAAGTGACATGCTTCGAAAAGCTATGGGTAAGAAGCAGATCGACAAGATGGCCAAACTGAAGGTTAAATTTATGGCTGAAGGACAAAAAAACGGTCATAAGGAGCAAGTGCTCGAGAAGATTTGGGGCGACTGGGAGAAGTTCGCTTCATACGCTTTCAACAAGAGTCATGCCACATGCTATACCTGGGTTGCCTACCAGACTGCTTATCTTAAAGCCAACTACCCTGCCGAATATATGGCGGGAGTGCTCAGCCGGAACCTCAATGCCGCTGATAAGCTTAAGAAAATCATGGAGGAATGCATACGCATGGGTATAAACGTTAAGGGTCCTGACATCAACGAGTCTTGGGAGAAATTCGGTGTGAATAAGAAAGGTGAGATTCGTTTCGGACTCGGAGCGGTGAAAGGAGTAGGCAGCAATGCCGTAAATGCTATTATCTCTGAACGCCAGGCCAATGGTCCGTTCAAGGATATCTATGACTTTGTGGAACGTGTGAATCTTAGCAGTTGCAACAAAGCTTCTATTGAAAATCTTGCAATGGCCGGTGCTTTCGATACGATGGGTTACCAACGTGAAGCTTTTGTAGAACCGACAGGTGATTCCACCTTTGCCGATGCACTCACAAAATATGGACAGACCATTCAGAATGACAAAAATTCATTGCAGCTGTCTCTCTTCGGTGATGTTGAACCACTCGAAACAAACAAACCACCCATACCGATGGTGAAACCCTGGAGCCTTCTCAAACTCCTTGAGGAGGAGAAGAAACTTGTGACGATTTATCTTTCTGCTCATCCGCTTGATCCGTATTATATGGAACTCACCTACGGGTGCAACTGTTCATGCGCTGAATTTGAAGACAAGAAAGTGGCAGGAGCAAAACTGACCATGGGTGGAATGGTGACTTCATTCAATATCCGTACATCAAAAAACGGTAAGGACTATGCCCAGATGACAATCGAAGATTTAAGCGGTACCGCCACATTTACTCTTTTCGGCAGAGCATACGAAGCTCATAGAAATTCAGTTGTGGTAGGCGACCCGATTTTTCTGAAAGTCAATGTCAATCAGGGCAAATGGGATCCGTCGAAAATTGATGTGAATATTGATGAGATACATCCTCTTGATTCTCTGAAAGGAAATGTGGCAAATGCCATATCAATATATCTGAGTCATCGTTTCGACACTCAGGAGTTTTTCAATAAACTCTTGAATTTTACTCCCAAAGAGAGATTGGGTGACCTTTTTATCGAACTCTATAATCAGGAAACGCGACAGATGGTGAAGATTCATTCACGTAAAAAATTCCCTGTCACAAAAGATTTTTTAAATTTCCTTGATGAATGGGGCATCAAATATAAGGTTCTCACCGTTTAATATTATAGTGAATCTAATTTCTTTAATTATAAAACCTTTTAATAATACTGGAAATGGCATTAGAATTTACTGATCAGACTGCCCGTGAGGCAATCGAATCCGGAAAACCGGTAGTTATCGATTTCTGGGCAACCTGGTGTGGCCCTTGTATCAAACTTGGTCCAATCGTAGAGGAACTCGCTGAAAAATATCAGGGACAGGTTATAGTTGGTAAGCTTAACCTCGATGACAACGACGAGATAGCAAGCGAACAACGCGTACGCAACATTCCTACCGTGCTTTTCTTCAAAGACGGTCAACTTAAAGAACGTAGCGTAGGTCTCGTAAAACTTTCCGATCTCGAGGCTAAGATTGCTGCAATCCTTTGATTCAGGGCACTCGTCCGTACATTTTAAATGTACGTTGATAATAAGGGGTACTCATCTCGGAGATGAGTACTCCTTTTTGTGTAGAAGCATGTATAAAACGATTATTGTCAATCATTATCCCTACATGCGAAATCTTGTTTTTATCTTTTCCGGTTGCGAAAAACACTAAATCTCCGGGTCGAACGTCTTTCTCCTTGAGTTTCTTACAGAATTCGGCTTGTTTCGCCGAATTGCGTGGCAGTTTCTTATCGGTAACCTTATTGTAAACACTTAGTACCATCCCGGAACAGTCGGTACCTTTTCTTTTATCAGAACCTCCGTATTTATAGGGTGTACCCTGCCAGGAGAGCGCCTCCTCAACAATTTTCTTTTCCTGACCTTTCAGATTTCTGACATTGACTGTCTCGATCTTGGGTTTATTGGAACGCTTGCCGGTGGCTTTCTTAGATGAATGGCACCCTGTAAGTGCTAAGGCGATAAATAGGAGAGAACAAATGTGAAGGAATCGTCTTTTTTCAAAAAACATTGAAGTATTATGGATTAGGAAATTATAGTTCAGAAGTTTACACCGAATGATATGGTAGCCAGTGAAATATCGTTAGCTTTATCGTTCAGGATATACTTATGACGCCTGTTGAAATGTCTGAATTCGTAGGCGAGGATAATATGGCTCTGGAATTTTTTACCCATTGCCAGGTTAATACCTGCTCCCAATTGAGCGTTGGTATCGCCAAATGTCGGAGAATCTCCAATGGTATTGAATGAATAACCTACCTTCAATGACATGAAGAACAGTCGCGGCCTATGGGAAAAAGAGCTGCGCAACAAAGCATAGATGGGTATGAAATTATCGCCGTTACCCAACGACCGGTGTATACCTACACCGGCACCCAATATACGGATAAAATTGTTTTTATAACCCAATACCGCATCTATATTAAATGTAGAGGTATTGTAACCCGATAAATCTATAGATGCTCCGAATTCTGCTCCCCATGTAAAATGAGATTTATCGAGATTACGTGTGGCTTTCGGGAAAAGGCTTTCGCGTTCCTCTTTCTCTTCCTCATCTTCCGATTGATTGCCATTTTTAATTTCATCGATTTTGTTTTTCTCAACCATCGATATTTCATTATCAGAAGATTTTCCCAAAACGGTTATAACATCAGACGTTTCTGCACTATAGCCGGGGACAAAAGAGAAAAGAGAAACGCCTATGCCCAACAAGATATTTCGAAGTCTGTTGTTCATAGGCGATCTGTTAAGAAAAAAGTAGGTTTATTTCATTATGGATTCCGAAATTACGGAATAAGATAAAAGCAACTTCCATGTCGGGTTATTCTCCCAAGTAACTTTTCAGAAGTTTGCTTTTCTGACCTTTGAGGCGACGGATAGCTTTCTCCTTAATCTGACGTACACGTTCACGTGTAAGGTCAAATTTTGCTCCGATCTCTTCCAAAGTCATCTCCTGGCAACCGATTCCGAAGAACATCTTGAGAATTTCCCTTTCGCGATCGTAAAGCTGACGCAAAGCGCGGTCAACCTCCTTGGAAAGAGATTCCTGATTCAATGTGGAATCGGCCATAGGGCTGTCGTCATTTGGAAGCACATCGAGGAGAGAATTGTCTTCACCATCCACAAATGGAGCATCCACAGAAATGTGACGGCCTGATACTTTAAGAGTATCCGAAACTTTATCTACCGGAAGGCCGAGACGTTCAGCCAATTCTTCCGGGGAGGGACGCCGTTCATTCTCCTGTTCGAATTTGGAAAGCTCTTTGCTTATCTTGTTCAATGATCCCACCTGATTGAGTGGAAGACGTACGATTCGGCTTTGTTCTGCCAAAGCTTGCAAAATAGACTGACGAATCCACCAAACAGCGTAAGATATGAATTTGAAGCCTCTTGTCTCATCAAATTTCTGGGCGGCCCTAATAAGACCGAGATTACCTTCATTGATGAGGTCGGGAAGGCTAAGACCCTGATTCTGATATTGCTTTGCCACTGACACCACGAAGCGCAGATTTGCTCTTGTCAGTTTCTCAAGGGCAGCATGGTCGCCTTTCTTGATTCGCTGTGCAAGCTCAACCTCTTCACTAACAGAAATCAGTTCCTCACGGCCAATTTCCTGCAGATACTTGTCGAGAGATGCACTTTCACGGTTTGTAATTGATTTTGTAATCTTTAGCTGTCTCATATTCCCATCAATATATTATAAGTCGAGGTGCCGAAATAAGGATTTCAGCAACTACGCCTATTTAAAAACGTCTGACAAGCCGGATTGTTGTGTGATTTTTAGTAAAAAATATAAAGAAGGCCATGTCTATTCTTTTTAGACACGGCCCTCTCTCGGCAGATAGATTATTGCGCTGTTAAGCTATGGATTAAAGTTTCCGATTTTATTGGAACTAAGGATTATTCCTGTGAAAGATTTACGGCATAATAATATTTCTTACCTGTAGGATAAAGACCGGTGATGAACATCACCTTATCTCCTGCATCATCTTTCATGATCTGATTGTAAATCATCTCGACATCTTCTGATGAATTTACACTCCTTCCATTGATATCGGTAATGATGAAACCTTCTTTTATACCTGCGTCACTGAAAGCTCCTTTCTTGAGACCTGCCACTTTGACACCTGAAGAAATGCCCAGACTGCGTTTCGTCTCTTCATTGAGCTTCATGAAAGCACAACCAACTTCCGAGAAGTCACCTTTCTTGGTGATTGAGGTGTTGCCTTGTGAGTTACGCAGTACACCGCTCTTCGAATATTTCTCATTATTCCTGATATAAGTGACAGTAATCTTATCACCGGGACGGAACTGGTTGAGTTGTTCCATAAGCTGCGGGATAGAATGTACATCGGCATTATTGATACCGACAATCACATCATCGGGCTGAAGACCAAGTTCCTTGGCAGTACTTCTATCGGTTACATTAACCACAAGAACACCATTCTTTGTAGCGGTTATGTTTTTCTCCTTTGCAATCTTGGCATCAAGTTCTGCAATTGTACATCCGAGCATCGCACGTTGAACAGTGCCATATTGCTTAAGGTCGGTCATAACTTTCTTAACGATTGAGGTAGGTATTGCGAAAGAGAAGCCTGCATAGCTACCTGTATTGGAATATATGGCTGAGTTTATACCGATAAGTTCACCTTTCAAGTTTACGAGAGCTCCTCCGGAGTTACCGGGATTAAGGGCTGCGTCCGTCTGGATAAATGACTCGATACCCATCTTACCGCCACGGGAATTCTGACTGATGCTGCGAGCCTTAGCACTAACAATACCCGCGGTTACTGTAGAATTGAAACCGAACGGATTACCAACGGCAAGCACCCACTCCCCTATTTTAAGATCGTCGCTATTGCCGAAGGTGATAGGATGAAGATTCTCAGCCTCAACTTTGATAAGAGCAAGGTCGGTTGCCTCATCCGTACCTATTACACGTGCTTCGTATGTGGAATTATCATTTAAAAGCACTTCAAGTTTATCTGCTCCGTCAATCACGTGATTGTTAGTGACAATATAACCGTCGGCCGTAAGGATAACTCCGGAGCCTAAACCACTCTGTACAGGCTCACTGTTACGCTGCTGCTGACGGGGTTGCTGTTGCTGACGAGGTTGTTGAGGGCCGAAGAAGAAATCGAACATGCCGAATGGATCATATCCTCCGCCGTTGCCATATTGCTGCTGGCGCTGTGCGGTGTAACTCTTAATGCATACTACGGCATTCACTGTGTTTTCTGCAGCTACAGTAAAGTCTGTTTCAAACGAACCGCTATGTGCAGTGCGGATAAACTGTGTCTGATTGTTTTCTGCATGGTTATCGGCGCATGCTGGCGATACCAGAATCGCGAGAGCCGCCATAATAGCGGGGATGCTGTATCTCTTCATGTCTTTTATTTATGTAAGGTTGGTTTTTATTTCTGTTGACTGTGTCTTTTATTTTTTTTCTGTAAAAAAGAAAGATTCTTACCGGAGGCTCGACTGCCGGTTAAAGCATTGGTGGAAATCGCCTCCGCTACAATAAAAATGCAAAAAATCGTCCATTATTACATCCGAGAGCTTCTAAATTAAGCCTTTTAAGTTAATTTAATAAAAAGATTAAATTTATGTTGAAAAAAAAAAGGAGGTAGCCCGGTATTATTCCGTCTGCCTCCCTATTAAGGATTATTATTGTCAAAAATGACTTACTTTATGCCGTCACGGTAAAGAAGTGCATCCACTGTCGGTTTCTTACCACGGAATTCTATATATAGTTCCATCGGATCGACCGTACCACCGCTCTGAAGCATTTTCTTGAATTTATCGGCCGTTACCTTATCGAAAATTCCGTTTTCTTTGAAAGCTGCGAATGCGTCGGCATCGAGCACCTCAGCCCACTTATAGCCATAATATCCGGCAGCATACCCTCCTGCGAAGATATGACCGAAAGAAGGAGAAGTAAGACAATCTTCAACTGCATCAAAAACTCTTACGGGATCCTGAGCCTTCTTCTCGAAAAGTGCTATATCGGCGCTTGCCCTCAATGGTTCTTCTATTGTATGATAAGCCATATCAAGATAACCGAAACCTAATTGACGCATACAAGCGTAGGCCGCTGCATATTGCTGTGCCCGGAGAAATTTATCGAGCAATTCCTCCGGCATCTTCTCTCCTGACTTGTAATGCTTGGCGAAACCATCGAGAAATTCTTTTTCAGTAAGGAAATTCTCATTAAATTGGGAGAAAAGTTCCACAAAATCATGATATACGTTTGTTCCACTCAAAGAAGAATAGGTAGCCTGAGCAGAAAGTCCGTGCAAAGCATGACCGAATTCGTGAAGGAACGTCTCAACCTCGTAGGGTGTGAGCAGTACAGGCTCATTACCTACCGGTTTGGAGAAATTGCATACTATGGAAATCAATGGCAAAGTACGGTTACCTTCATCGTCTTTTGTCTCGGTTCGGAATTCAGTCATCCATGCACCGGGCGATTTTCCGGGACGATAAAAGAAATCGGCATAAAGAATACCAAGAATGCTTCCATCTTTCTCATACACCTCAAAAGCTTTGACATCCGGATGATAGACAGGAATATCTTTGTTTTCTTTGAATGTATAACCATACAGTCGGGTTGCCAGACCGAGCACACCACCGATTGTATTCTCAAGTTCAAAATACGGCTTCATGTCCTCATCGTTAAAAGCGTATCTTGAATTCTTGAGTTTATCCGACCAATAGCTATAGTCCCAAGGCATTAGCCGGAAATCATCGCCCTGAGTCTTGCGGGCAAAATCCTCCACTTCCTTCACCTCCTCTTTCATAGGGGTAGTGTAGTTCTGCCGAAGATTCTCAAGAAGTTGCATTACATTATCAGTAGTGGCCGCCATTGTGCCTTGAAGATGGTATTCTGCGAAATTTTTCTTCCCCATCAATTGCGCTATCTCAAGACGAATATTAGCTATGTCTTTTAGTATCTGAGTATTGTCATACTTGCCACCGACATTTCTTGAGCCATTGATTTTATAGAGTTTCTCACGCAACTCACGGTTATCGGCATATTTCATAAAGGGAGTATAGGAGGGAGCATACACTGTGAACAGGTAAAGCTCGGTATCATCCGGCTTATTCTCCGCTTCAAGTGCATCACGCGCCGCCTCCCTGGCAGCCAATTTAATACTTTCCGGCAACCCTGCTGTATCGGCTTCCTTTACCCATAGACGGCGTTCGGGATCAGCCATGCCGTTGGTGACATTCTGTGAAAACTGTATATTAAGGTCGGAAAGCTCGGAATTCAGACGACGGAATTTTTCCCTATCCTCACCTACAAGGTTAGCACCGCTTTCGGCAAAACCACGATAGGTTTCATCTATCAGACGTAAGGCTTCTGGAGTGAGATCAGTGCGCGAGCCTTTCGTGTCATGCACCTTTTTAATTCTGTTCCATAGTTTCTCATTAAGTAGCACACTCGTGGAATGTTCAGAAAGAAGTGGTGTGACCTTAGCCACCATGTTCATGTAAACCGTATCTCCAACTGCCGCTTCAAGATTGCTTAGTGCAAGCACCGACCAATTCAGGAGCGAACCGCTGCGGTCAAACGCAGCTATAGTGTTTTCAAATGTCGGTTCTTCCTCAGAGGAAACTATTGCCTCGATCTCTCCGTCATGTATTTTAATTGCCTCGATGATGGCATCTTCATAGTCCGGTGCCTGAATCTTATCGAAGGGCACTGTTTGAAAAGGTGCATCCGAGGGACGCAAAAGCGGATTTGATCCGGCCCCCTTGACTTCATCAGCCATTGTCATAATGGAAATTATTGTTATTGATCCCAAGAGGAATCTGTTCATATTTTTCATTGTTTATTATCCTCAACACCTTCCATGATCACCTGTATTCGGTTGTTACCATTGTAAAGGGTCTTCATAAAATTATTCAGGTCAGCTAAAGAGATGTTCTCTATTGTCTTGTCATAATCGGTGATCACATCAAATCCACGAAGATATGTCATAATGTTACTGTCCCAATATCTGTTGGTACGGAGATTAATCTCAAGTTGTTTGAGCATCGCCTGTTTCACCTTGTTGAATTGTTCCTCGGTAGCACCGTCATTAAGAAGTTTGAGAAGCTCGGCTTGTGCACGGTCTATCAGTTGTTGTTGCTGGTCTTTATTTGTCTGGAATTGATATGCCAGACTCCAGTATCCGTTGCTCGGGTTAAGATAAGAACCAACTCCGGCACCGTAAGTACCACCTTCTTCCTCTCGCAATGTTTCTGTATAGATATTACTGAGGATGTCACCTATCATCTCCACCATGACAGAATTCTTCTGATTGAATGGTATGTTATTATCTGAATAGAAATCATAGACCATTGTAGAAGGAGTCTGCATAGTATGAGTGAAATGATTTACTACATCACCTTTGACTGTCTCAATATTAGCCACATCTTTCAAATTTCTCGGTGTGGAAGCCGGAAGAGTAGCGATATATTGCTCAAGAAGAGGTTTGATAGTCTCATCATCTACATTTCCGGTGAATATGAAAGTATAATCCGCAGCATTTGACAGAGCATTCTTCACCATCTGAAGCATCTTTGGATAATTGGCTGCGTCAAGAGTGGCAACTGTGATGCTTTGCATCAGGGCGTTTCCGGGATATTGGGTAGCTCTTACTGAATCTGAGAAAACCTTCTGCGGATTCTTCTCTGCATTCTGAAGAGCCACACGGTTGCGCCCTTCAATAACATCGTAGGTGGCTTGGTCTTCACCGATATTAGTAAATGCAGTATATACCAGTTCCATCATGGTCTTGAAGTCTTTCACTGTTGAGTAACCGCTCAATACATCAGTGAAATTATTTATCGCAAAGCTGACACTTGCCTGCTTGCCGGCGAGATATTTTGTGAGCGTCTTGTTGTCAAAAGGACCCTTCTTTGATGCGGAGAACGCCACACCCATCAGACTTACGTTTGCTGCATCGTCCTGAGAAAAAGTACGCACACCACCATCGCGGTAAGCCGTAAGCATTATTTCGTCAGCTGCGAAATCTGTAGTCTTTACTATTACCTTTACTCCGTTGGAAAGTGTGTAAACCTTCGCGCCAAGTGCGGGATCATCCGTTACACCTGTAATTTTCCCCGGTGCGGGAAGATGTGCAATCAGCGGCTCTGTAATTACCTCATCCACGTAAGCTTCATATTGAGCATGCATTGCATCCGAAATAGTTTTCACGAGGACGTCCTCGGCTACTATCTCAAAGCCTTCACGTGCCGGTTCTGTAGTAACGATAACCATATTCTGATCTGTCAGCAATTGAGCACATGCCTGATTGATTGCTGCGACCGGTATCTGAGGAAGGATGGCCTGCACAAGCTGAAATTCTGTTTCAATGCCGGGAGTGGGTTCGTTATCTACGAAATGACGAATCAACTCCGATCCAAGAGCATCGTTGTCGGTTTTGTCGCGTTCATTGTATGTGACCTCAAGTTGGGAGAGCACTTCTTCTTTAACGCGATCATACTCACTCTCTGTAAATCCGGTGGAACATGCACGAGCTACAATACCCATAACTTCAGCCACAGCTTTCTGTGTATCTGACTTCGGGATAACGGCAATATTGAAAGAGTCTTTAGTCTTTGATACATAGTAATCACTGAAGTAAACACCGGCCTGGGCATAAGCGCAGGCAGGATCATGGGCTGCTTCAGAAAGACGGTTATTGATAAGCTGCTGTATTATTCCATGCACAAGATCTACGCCGATATATATCTCCTGAGTGTTTCGCATCTCAAAAGGCACCTTGTCACTCTTGAAAGAGATTGTCGTGCGTGGCATTCGTAATTCCGGGTCAGAGAATGAAGCGTAGATAGGTGCTTCATTATCACTGACAGTAGGATAGTTACGTGGAGCCGCATTTTCTGGCATGGGAATGGGAGAGAACATATCAATCACTTTCTTCTCCATTTCATCAGCATCGAAGTCACCGACAATAATAATGCCCTGTTGATCAGGACGATACCATTTTTTGTAATAGGCACGCAGTGTCTCGGGTTTAAAGTTCATCACAACCTCCATTTTACCTATAGGCATCTGCTGGTATTGATATTCCTTGTAAATCTGTGGAAGGATAGACGTGTACATTCTTATATCGGCATCGTTGCGTGAGCGCCACTCCTCTTGAATCACTCCCCTTTCGGCATCTATCTCCGCCTCTTCGAGAAGTATCTCGCCACTCCAGTCGTGGAGCACTAAAAGCACACTGTCCATCAATGGCTTGTCTGTTGTAGGCACGTTGTTGATATTATATACAGTCTCATCGAAAGAAGTATAGGCGTTGATGTCGGCACCAAAACGGATGCCCTTACCCTGAAGATAGTTGAGCATGTTCTTACCCGGATAATGGCTGGTTCCGTTAAAGGCCATGTGCTCGAGGAAGTGTGCCAGACCGAGTTGTTCCTCAGTTTCCAATGTAGAGCCTACTTTTTGTGCGATATAAAAGTTGGCACGTTCTTTAGGCATTTCGTTGTGCATGATGTAATAGCTCAAACCATTGGGGAGCACTCCATGCTTCACTTTCGGGTTCAAAGGAAGCGGAGTAAGTTGTTGGGCTTGAGTTCCGATGCTTAGCAAGGCAATGATAGCCAGAGCCAAGCTCATTACTTTCCTGATCATATTAGTGAAAATTTATGGTTATTTTTTAGTGAAATATTTTGGTTGTTTCTTTCAGTAGAATGAAAAGTGGATTCTTTTCTATAAATCTATCAAGTCGTCTTGCACTTGTTACAATCGTAAATCGACGACATAACTCTTTTCTTTATCTATTGTAACTCATAAAAAGAGGCATTTATTTTCTTTTCTACTAAAAATAGACTTATATATGTCTTCCTTTTATGAAATTCCATTCATAAGGGCATAGATCGATAGACCCGAGACAGATTTAATGCCGGTTTTAGCTGTTATGTTTTTCCTATGAGTTATGACTGTATTGATGGATATACATAATTCATCAGCAATTTCTTTATTGATTTTCCCTGCTACCAGCAGTCGGAGCACCTCCTTTTCCCTTGCTGACAATTCACCCGGTACTTCGTTATCCATGATGATGCTATCGACCAGTCCTTGCAACTTCTCCCCTATCTTGGCTTCATCTTCAAACGGAAGAAGCAGATGATCACCTGATGCCGGAGATTTCGTATATTCATCGTAAAACAACAAAGTTTTTTGACGTCTGGGCATAAAATAATCAAGATTGTTGACAAAAACTCCTGAAGTTACGATAAAACCGTCGGCCGATTCTTCAAAATTTCTGAAATCGTCAAAAGATACATAACTGACCACTCTTATCTCATGGTCAGCCAAAATAAGAGTCTTGATGCCGACAGCCGCCAAAGTAGGAACTCCTATGATGGCTATTCCTTTACTCATGGCCATGACCTGTGTCGATTTTGTGGTCCGATCTCACCGATGGAATAAGGATACGGCGACGGATACGGTTATTCTGCCGGTAATCTTTCTCTAAGGAAAATATCGCCGTCACTACAGCAGTAGCCAGATTCCGGTCGTAATCACCTCTGAGATGAGCAACAAAAAGATATAGCAGATCATGCAATTTCTCCTCTACGTCCGAATGATCTTCAGCCGATAATTCTATTCCGTTGTCTAACTTACCTTTTAAAAGGGCCGGGAATACTTTCCGCTCATCTTGTTCCACAATTGTTTCAAGTTGTAAGGCTGTCTCTTCAAAAAAACTGTGAAGTCGGTCGAGATTATTGTCAGCACCGCTTCGGGAAAGAAGAGAATCAAAATGACGCCGAATGTTCGGAAGTTGAACATACAGATAATACCTTGATGTCTTCAGGAGATATTCCACTGTCTTTTCGATAGTGAAAGTATCTTTTGCATTCATCGGGAAATAATCGGGATCAAGAAATGTATTGATGACAGAAAGAAAGAAATCGGCATCGATATGTTGTCGTGAGCATATCGTGCCGATTGTCTGCTCACCCACACCTAATTCAACCCCAAGGCGGTTGACCACGGGGATTAACTGAGGATGGGCAAGAATGGCTTCGGAGAGTTTACTCTCCCTGTTGTATAACGCCATTAAGTCTATTTTTTTACTATGATGGTTGAATTCTGGGTTATGATGATATCCACAGCTACGTCATGTGGCTCCACGGGCACTTCGTCTACAAGCTGGAATTCATAACCGACACCAACTTTTGTTGCCTTGGTGTTTTTAAGCAGACGGTCGTAAAATCCTTTGCCACGCCCGAGTCTATTACCGGCCCTGTCATAAGCCACAGCCGGGACCACCACCATCTCTATCTCGGAAGGATCGACTGTGCAATTGCCTGTCGGCTCTTCTATATGGAAACTTCCGAGTTCAAGATGTGATTCATCGTATGGTAAAATCTCGAGATTCACTCCATTTACTCTGGGAAGATAAAAATGCTTTCTCTTACCCCATTTGCCTAAAAAGGCATGGGTAAAGAGTTCATCGGGCAAAGAATGATACATAAGAATGTGGTCGGCCATAAGGAAAGCCGCTGTATTCTCAAGTCTTTCAAACACCTCTTCGGCAGCACTTTTTTTCTCCATATCGGAGAGCATCTGGCGCATCGCCTTAACTTTTCTCCTTATTTCATGCTTTTCCATAACTTAGTGTTTTTCATTATTATTATTCATTTTTCATTGCGAAAAGTCCCTTTTCGGGCACCTCCTGCATTTCTACTATCATCCGGTCTCTGTCATCGTCGATGAGATACCAAAGAATATGATTATCAGCACCGATATCGCTGACTAAGCCCTCTTCTGTTTTATCTTTGGTTTCCAACTTGATATCAATTGGCGATCGACCCTCTTCAAGAGCCTTTATAGCCTCTTTTACAGCAGGATCAGATTCGTTAAGAAGTTCAATGAAAGCCGGATAACCCAACACGTCGCGGGCAATCATCGCTTTTATCTGACTGAGCAAGAGCTGGCGGCTTTGATTAATATAGTACCATCTTGCCGGCACCCCGTTCTTGACAGCAAAACTTACGAAATTTTCCAATAACGTATTATCACGTGGAAGCACCTTCAACAGTCGGTCAAGACTTTTCACACCATCAAGCATATCACGGTATTTGTCGGCTACGGAATAAGCGAATTTCTGAATAAGTCCGTTGTTGGCGACATTGACATAATATGATGTGAAGCCTGTGGTATCTTCCGGTACAAAGATATCGGGCATTATCCCACCACCACCATAAACTGTTCGTCCGTTGGATGTAGAGAAAATTTTACTCTCATCAAACTTGATGCTGTCGGCATTATAGAATTCACCATGAGTGAATCTATCCACTATATCAAGTTCGTACTTACCGTCTTTACCTCTCTGATATTCTTTCTGGATGCTTCTTCCGGATGGAGTATAATATCTTGCAACCGTCAGACGAATCGCACTGCTGTCGGGTAATTCGGTCTGATTTTGCA
Organism: uncultured Sangeribacter sp.; assembly: GCA_964586465.1. Taxonomy (GTDB): domain Bacteria; phylum Bacteroidota; class Bacteroidia; order Bacteroidales; family Muribaculaceae; genus Lepagella. The sequence goes on along the minus strand of CAZPHL010000017.1, from coordinate 12,618 downwards.
CAAGTCCTTTACCAAATGAACGACGCCCGATAACCAGACCACGATCATTATCCTGAATAGCTCCCGCGAAAATCTCTGATGCCGAGGCGGAATATTCATTGGTCAGTATGACAACCTCACTATCTTTAAAATGTCCGTGGTCATTGCTTATAGCCATTGTTTCATTCTCGGGCCGACGTCCTTTGGTATAAACAATCATGCGCCCGGCTGGAAGGAATTCATTAGCCATATATATAGCCTGATCCATGAATCCACCCGAGTTGCCACGTAAATCAATTATGAATTTACGGGCGCCATCCGCTTTCAGATCGCTCAGAGCCGTATAAAACTCGTTGTAGGTGTTGCGGGCAAACTTTGTGACTCGCAGATAGCCTATGCTGTCATTTACCATATATGAACAGTCAATAGAATTAACAGGTATATCCCCGCGGATCACATCAAACATCAAAGGTTTAGTGGAATTGGCACGTTTAATCTCAAGTTCTACTTTTGTTCCTTTCTGACCTCTGAGTGTCTTGAATACATCGTCATTGGTGAGCTTGCTGCCGGTCAGCATTACTGTGTCTGCTTTGATTATACGGTCACCCGGCAATATACCGACTTTTTCGGCAGGTCCACCCGGTATAACCTCTATGACATTAACCGTATCATTCAATATCTGAAACGATACGCCCACACCGCTGAACGACCCTTGCAGATCATCATTCACAGCTTCAAGTTCACTCGCCGGAATATAGGCTGAATGGGGATCGAGGGAGCCGAGAAGATCGGGAAGTGAGGCCTCGATCAATGAATCAATATCGATTTTGTCAACATACTCGGTGTCTATAAGTCTTAATACGGTGCGCAACTTTTCCTCTTGAGTGGAAAGTGTACGTCTGGTTATATACCGACCTATAAACACACCGCCGACTACCCCTAAAGTCACCAGCAGAGGTAGAGCAACAAGACCGATATTTCGTTTAATCTTCATCGTCCAATGGTAAATGTACAACCTCGATTCCTGCACGTCGCAGAAGATCGATGCCGTCTGTTATTCTGTATAATTCGGAAAAAACCACTTTACGGATTCCCGACTGGATTATCAGTTTGGCGCATTCCATGCAAGGACTCGCAGTGACATAAAGCGTGCTGCCTTCACTGGAATTGTTGCTGCGTGCCACCTTTGTGATAGCATTGGCCTCGGCATGCAGCACATACGGGAACGTCACATCCGATCCGTCTTCACATACATTAAGAAAGCCGGATGGGGTGCCGTTGTAACCGTCGGATATTATCATTTTATCTTTCACTATCAACGCGCCAACCTTACGCCGGCGACAATATGAATTCTCACTCCATATTCTCGCCATGCGAAGATAACGGCTGTCGAGCACCTTATTCTTTTCAGTGATTTCCATTATAAGGGTCTGAAATTTTAGCTGTGTGTAGGTGCAGAATCAATGTTCCATAAGAAAACGTTCTGCATCGAGTGCGGCCCGGCATCCTGTTCCCGCGGCCGTTATGGCTTGTTGATAAACAGGGTCGGCACAGTCGCCCGCTGCGAACACACCCTCTACATTAGTATGTGTCGAAGCCCCTTTCACCTTTATATAACCTTCTGTGTCAAGTTCGATCTGACCACGGAAAATCTCTGTATTAGGCGTATGGCCGATAGCGAGGAAGAAACCGTCGATCGCGATGTCAAAGGTCTCCTCTTCAGGAGTTCCGACATTCCGCACCAGACGTGCGCCCTCTACACCATCCTCTCCAAAGAGGCTTAACGTATTGCAATGGAATAATATCTCTATATTCTCACGTTCTTTCACGCGACGTTGCATAACATCAGATGCCCTCAATACTCCGCGACGAACAATAAGATATACTTTCTTTGCAAGAGTCGAGAGGTATAGCGCTTCCTCGCATGCGGTGTCACCACCGCCTACAACTGCCACATTTTTCTTACGGTAGAAGAAACCGTCACATGTGGCACATGCGCTTACTCCCAAACCACGGTATTTCTCTTCATCGGGCAGTCCGAGATACTTTGCTGTCGCCCCGGTACTGATTATAACGGTATCTGCTACTATCACATCCCCTTTTTCATCCTCAGCATGGAAGGGTCTGGAAGAAAAATCAACTTTCGTAATCGTGCGTGACACTATCTCCGCTCCGAATTTGAGCGCCTGCTGACGGATTTCTTCCATCATCTCCGGTCCCTGAATACCTGCGGGATACCCCGGAAAATTTTCTATTTCGGTGGTTTGTGTGAGTTGTCCGCCGGGTTGGTGCCCCTCGAATATTATAGGTTGTAAATTAGCTCTTGATGTATAGATACCTGCTGTGTATCCGGCCGGACCGGAACCTATTATCAGCACTTTTGTTTTTCTTTCTGCCATATTTACTTTTATTGTTTCGGGTTATCTTATCAGGCTTTTGATCTTTTAGCCTTTTTCATTATTATTATAACAAATTATAATGTATTTTTTCTTTTAATAATTAAACTTGTTATCCCTCTTACCCCCTGACCGATGATAATCCCGACTACTGAATCACTGTTATTATCATCTTTAAATGCAACATCATCTTAAATCTATTACTTCAGCATTCGGATATTTGGACCGAGGGTATTCAAATTCGGCTGATGATAGGGGAGTTGTGGTAGTGAATGAACTTACATCTACGGTAGTGACACCTCCACCCATATCAACCTTTATTTTCTCTATATGAAAATCACTGGCATTTACAGTGAAAGTGAGCTTCTTGATGCTGTTCTTTTTATTGCGTGGCACCAATTCAACCACATATTTTCCGCTCTTCTTCTCTGTTGAGAAAGCGTATGTATATCCTCCTGCCCCACCCTTCACATATAGTAAAGGATTTGATTCCAAAAGCTCTTGTGCCGTAGGGACAATTACCGTGGTCTCGGACGTTGCGGAATTATAAGTGTAAAGCTCCTTTCCGTTATACCAGGTGGATACCTCAGGAAGCAAGACGGAGAATTTATTGCCACTGCTTTTTATCGTGCCTTTACTTGAATGTCCGTTTGCCGAAATTATGAACTTCGCTGTGATGCCTTTAGCATTTGTGACTACTCCGGCCGCCTTTTGAACAACCTGTTCGGGAGTCAACGCAGCTTCTGCCGTGGTCGGGATAGTCAAAATAATGACACACATTAACAGGGTCACGAACTTAGCAACGGATTTTACATTTGAGTTCAACTTATCCTCACTTCTATTATACTTCATTTTCTAATCTTGATTAACACTCATGTTGATTATCTAATTATCACCCGTGTCGGATTACGTAAGTAGGTTTATGCATCTTACAATCGGGGAGACATACATCATTAAGGTTTAAGAATCGACTCAAGGGTAATAGCATCAACAAGCACCGATCTTGGTTTTCCTCCATGGGCCGGTCCTACAATTCCGGCAGCCTCGAGCTGATCCATTATTTTACCGGCACGATTATATCCGATGGAATAACGGCGTTGGAGAGAAGAGGTTGAGGCCGTGTTGCTTGTGACAACGAGGCGTGCTATTTCCTCAAATAAAGGATCCCGATCACCGAAATTATTTCCTATCTCACTGTCGTTTTCACCGGCTCCTGTAGTAACAGGTTCCGGCAATTCGTAGGCTCCTTGGCCATAAGGCTGTCGCTCTATATAGTCGCATATTGCCTCCACTTCAGGAGTGTCAATAAAAGCACACTGCACTCGCACCATAGGTGCATTATTACTGATAAGCATATCACCTCGACCGATGAGCTGTTGAGCACCCGGTGTGTCAAGAATTGTCTTACTGTCAACTCCCGAACTAACCTTAAATGCAATACGTGCCGGGAAGTTGGCTTTGATGATACCGGTTATGACATTGGTTGAGGGTCTTTGAGTGGCAATAATCACATGCATACCTACAGCACGGGCTTTCTGTGCAAGGCGCGCTATAGGTATCTCTACCTCTTTACCCGCTGTCATGATGAGGTCGCTGAACTCATCCACCACAACAACGATATATGGAAGGAATCTGTGACCCTCGAGAGGATTCAGACGCTTCTCTTTTATCTTTTCATTATACTCTTCAATATTACGAGTATGGGCAGCTTTCAAAAGTTGGTATCGGTTGTCCATCTCGACACAAAGTGAACTGAGAGTAGCTACCACCTTATCCATATCTGTAATAATAGCATCTGTGGCATCAGGTATCTTCGCCAAATAATGAGCCTCTATCTTTGCATAAAGACTGAACTCTACCATCTTGGGGTCTATCATTACGAATTTGAGCTCGTCAGGCGTCTTACGATAAAGCAGGGATGCTATTATAGCATTAAGACCTACTGACTTACCTTGACCCGTGGCACCGGCTACAAGAAGGTGGGGCATCTTCGCCAGATCTGCTATGTAGACCTCATTGGAGATAGTCGAGCCTATGGCAATAGGTAGTTTATACTTGGATTCCTGATATTTACGAGACTTTATCACTGTGCGCATAGAAACAGTTTGGGCATCTTTGTTTGCCACTTCTATACCGACAGTTCCTTTTCCCGGTATCGGAGCTATGATTCGAACACCTGTGGCTGCCAGGCTGAGTGCTATGTCATCCACAAGATTACGTATACGGTTGATCTTGACTCCACGGTCTGGTACAATCTCATAAAGGGTGACGGTGGGTCCGACAGTAGCTTCAATGCTTGTAATGGAAATTCCGAAATCAAGAAGTGTCTTTTTGATTTTCTCCTTATTCTCCATCTGTTCATTAGCATCCACACTTATTCGCTCCACGCCTTCTCTCAGGAGTTCAGCCGGAGGAAATTTGTAAGGATGCATTCCCGGCAAAACCGCTTCAGCGGCCTCTCTTACAGGCTCTGTCTGCCCTATCTCATTGACATTTACAACCATATCGATATCTTCCTCAGTATCTATATCCTCAAGTTCAGGGACTTGAACCTGTGAAGGATCAGAAGAAGCAGATTGTTCAGAAGCTATATTAGTTGTATTATTCTGTTTCGGTTGTTCGGGCTCGGAGGAATGAGTTGGAGTAACCGTTGACTGAACAGGGGCAGCCTGAGCAGATGCAGGTGGAACTGAAGCAACTTCGCCGGCTTGTGATTGCGTTGCAGTTTCCAGGTTATACGTGTTCTGAGAATCAACTGAAGACAATGTATCTTCAATCTCGTCAAAATCCGGAAGTGTCGTGTATAGACCTGAATCAGAGGTAGCAAAATGAACCTGGGTAAGCTCATCTTGCTCATTCTCAGGCTCCGGCAAAGCCACTTCACCTGCCTTGGCAGCATCCGCTTCCTCAAGCCTGCGCATCTCCTCCAGCTCCCTCTCACGTTGTCTGATAGCCTCCTGTTCCTCAGCTATCTTCCTTTTTTTCTCGGCTCTCTTTTTCCTGATTTTTATTATCCAGTTAATCAGGTCTCGAAGGCATATCACTACAAAACATCCTATAAGGAACAAACATAGAATACCGGCTCCGGTCCAACCAACAAATCGGATAATAAATTCATTCACATAACGGCCATGATAACCTCCCCAGTTGACTGTTGAATCGAATCCTATGGTCAACAAGCCAACTATAAGAGAGACCGTGACAAGAGCTACGAGCGACTTTATTGTGAAATCGACTGTCTTGAAACGAGGTTTTCCGGTAAGTTGTTTCAAAGCCATTGCTATAAGCCAAAAAACAATTACTCCGGCACCGAGTCCAAAACATTCATTTATAAGAAATTCCGACAGTCGGGCGCCTCCTTCTCCTCCGGCATTAGATATGTCGCAGGCTGCACCTATAGCCAGATTGTTGATTTCTGACTGGTCTTTTACACAGCTTGTAAAGTAGGATAGAAACGACACACCAAGATACAGACCCAAGAAGACGAGGAAAAGGCCGAGCAACCATCTTGTAGTCTGACTATGAGCCCATTCTTTTACGACCTCTGTCAAAGGTGGTCGGGGCTCTTTCTTGACCACTACCTTTTTCTTTGGTTGTGGTTGCGGGCGTTTTTTTTGGGGTTTTACTCGTTTCTCTGATCTGGTCTTATTGTTAACTGTAACCGGCTGCTCTTCTTTAAATGGTGGAATTTCATTTACAGTTGGCGTTTCCTCCGTCGTCTCCACCGACTCTATAGGTTCCTCTATAGGTTCTTCAGAATCCGGTATAGTGGGGTTGAAACTTTCGTATTTTCTCATTAATTCTGGTTTGTGTCTGCAAAGTTAACCAATAAAATAATTCATTCCTATCCCTATGGTATTTTTTTTCAACAAGTTTTTTAGACACATTCCCTTTTTATTACTTATCCTCCCTATTTTCAGACAACAAACCCCTCCCCCACCCTACCATTTTCACTTATAAAATATAAAAGTAAGGCCTCGACATAATAAATGCCGAAGCCTTTTTTATGAAATTGCTTATCGTGTTTAACCAACAACAGTGCTAATACGGGGAATTTCATAGCCCTCTTCCTTGTTTATCTTCTGGTCTTTTGTGCCGGGTGAAACGATAACAGGCATCCCTATCTCAACCATGTCAACAAGCTCAAGTACGTTTTCATTCTTCAGGCGTATACAACCGTGACTTCTGCGACCTCCTATGCTCCACGGCGCACAAGTGCCATGTATTCCTATGGAAGAGATGCCGGGAATATCAAGGCGTATGAAACGAGGGCCAAACTCTCCTGTCTTCTGACTTACATTGCCGTCATCATCCACATATTTCCAATCTGTGCTGTTCTGGATATTCTTTACTGCGAAAAAGCCTTCAGGTGTGCGGCAATCACTTCTTTTATGTTTTGTACCGTAGTTTTTTCCACAGGCCATACCGTATGTGACCATAGGTTCTCCATATTTATCATATTTTATTAGTTTCATACGGCCTTTGTCAACCACCACAAAACCATTATGATTATTATTAAGAAGTCGTGTTACATAATCAAGATTAGTTTCCGCCATCTTTGGAAGTATACCCGCCTTATATTCTTCCCAATGTCCGGAATGTTCCATATAATTCAAGGCTTCATCGGCGTTGTTAAATTTTAATTCCACTAAAAGTGTATCATCTTCCAATGCCTGTTTCGGTAGTGCTATATTTAAATTTAATTTGACAGTGTCGGTGAAATCATTATTTTCCTGAGTGTCGGCCAATGCACTGTTATCAATACTTGTCCACCCGCTCCAGAAAGTAGCTGTAACCAAAACTCCGATTATATAGACTATCTTTTTCATAATTTTATTTATTTTGTGTGTTTTTCATTAATCTTATGCCTTAATAACACTTATAAAGCTTATTTTCTTTATCCCGTGTTTAAAAAATATAATTATGTTTAAATTTCATCACCCGGTTATCTCTTCCTTACCTTTTATCCTTCAACTTCCATTCCCTTTACCATTAGGTTTAGGAAACTACTAAATCATTGAAAACCAAATAAAAAATATGATGAGTCATATTTTATGGATAAATGGTTTTGAATATTGAAAAAAAATGCCTAATTTCGCGATTACCATCCTATAAAATTTTCCGGATGGTGTTATTTCATGAACGTTGTGAAAATTGCAGGACTCCTGCTCCTGGTGCTTGTATGGCTTTGGTTATGCTGGTCGCTTCTCTCTCTCTCCGGCGGCTGGACTTTGAAAAATATCTTTTTAATTATTGCCTCAGCCATAATTATTTTTGTTCCTCTCTGGAAAAAATATGCAAATCAGAACAACGCCGGGAAATAACGAGTGCAAAAATATCATTTAATGGAACCCAAAACAGCCCACGAGCCATATCCTCTACTTAATACAATAAATACACCGGCCGATCTTAGAAAACTCAAGATTGAACAACTCCCCGCATTGTGTGAGGAGATCCGACAATTTCTGATCGACAATCTTTCCCATAATCCGGGGCATTTCGCTTCGAGCATGGGAGCCGTTGACCTTATTGTTGCTTTACATTATGTGTATGATACCCCGACAGATCATCTGGTATGGGATGTTGGCCATCAGGCGTATGCTCATAAAATACTTACAGGGAGGCGTGATCTCTTCAATACTCAGCGCACTTTAGGAGGAATCAGTGGCTTCCCTACCCCGCTTGAAAGTGAATATGACACTTTCATCGCAGGTCATGCGGGCAATTCCATTTCTGCCGCTTTGGGAATGGCTATCGCAGATATGTGTACTCCGGGTCATGAAAACCGAAAGACCGTAGCAATTGTCGGAGATGCCTCGATTTCCGGTGGTCTGGCTTTCGAGGGTCTTAACAATGCTTCCAATCACCCTAATAATCTTCTTATTGTCTTGAACGACAATGATATGAGCATAGATAATAATGTCGGTGCTCTCCATCATTATCTATCTCAGCTCACCACTTCTGCAGGATACAACCGTTTGCGCAACCGAATGGCCGGATACTTCAGGAAAAAAGGTATTCTGACTGAAAACCGTAAGCGTGCCATAACTCGTTTCAGCAATTCTCTGAAGTCGCTCATCTCAAAAAAACAGAATATTTTTGAAGGCTTGAATATCAGGTATTTCGGACCCTTTGACGGTCATGATGTGGTGAAACTGGTAAAAACTTTACGCGAAATCAAAGATATGCAAGGTCCTCATCTCCTCCATCTTTGCACTATCAAAGGTAAAGGTTATGAGAAAGCTGAAGAGAATCCTACCGTGTGGCATGCACCCGGAAAATTCGATCCTGAAACCGGTGAACGTCTGTGCGGTGGCTCTGACGGTAATCCTCCGTTATGGCAAGAGGTTTTCGGGGAGACTCTTGTGGAACTTGCAAAAAAAGATGACGATGTTATGGGTATCACTGCCGCAATGCCAACAGGCACTTCTATGGCTCTTCTTTTTCACGAGATGCCCGAGAGGGCCTTTGATGTTGGAATCTCCGAGGGACATGCAGTGACTTTCGCCGGAGGATTGGCTGCCGGTGGGAAAAAACCTTTCGTTGCCATTTATTCTTCTTTCCTGCAACGAGCTTACGATAATATTATTCATGATGTTGCCATACAGGGGCTGCCTGTGACTTTCTGCATTGACCGGGCAGGTATCGTGGGGGAAGACGGGGTCACTCATCACGGAATGCTCGATATCGTATATTTACGTTGTATACCCTCCATGAGTATTGCCTCACCGGCCGACGAGGCCACGATGCGAGGCCTGATGACAACGGCACTTTCTTTCGGAGCACCACTCGCCATCCGATATCCGCGCGGACGTGCAACGGTGGCAGATTGGAAATCACCGCTCGAACCATTAGAAGTAGGTAAAGGACGCCGAATATTGTCAAATGAAGATGCCAAAGTTGCTATCCTTACTCTTGGTCCGATACTATCTGAAGCTGAATCAGCAGCTGAAAAACTCAAAGCCGAGGGTATTCCGGTTGATATTTACGATATGATTTGGGTCAAACCGTTAGATGAATCTTTATTGAAAGATATAGCGGAAACCCATAAAGGAATAGTAACTGTGGAAGATGCAGCTAAATCAGGTGGATTCGGATCTGCAGTGACGGAATGGTTGGATAACAACGGGTATGATCTGCCTGTTGTGCGTCTCGGTGTTCCTGATAAATGGATAAGTCATGGTTCAGTTGAACAACTCAGGGGACAGTGTGGTTTTGATGCCTCAGGTATTGCAAAAACTGTAACTGAACTTGTAACGAAGCTTAATTGAACAACTTGGCTACCTTAATCATATCATTATGAAAATTGTGATTGCAGGTGCCGGTGAAGTTGGCACACATCTGGCAAAAATGCTCTCGAACGAAAACCAGGATATCATTCTGCTCGACAGTGACCAGGACCATTTGGACATCATTGACTCGAACTATAATCTCATGACTTGGAACGGGTCGACCTCTTCGTTTGAAAGCTTGCGAAATGTAGGAATCACCAACACCGATTTATATATTGCAGTCACTCCTTACGAAACGCGCAATATTACTTCATGTGCTATAGCAAAGAATCTTGGCGCAAAGAAAACTGTGGCAAGGATTGACAATTCTGAATTCCTTGTGCCTGAGAATGGAAATGTCCTGAAGAAAATCGGTGTAGATTTCCTGATTTATCCTGAAGATCTGGCGGCTGATGAAATTGCCCTCGCTCTCTCACATAACTGGGCCCGTTATTGGGGTGAATTACATGGTGGCAATCTTCTGCTCATAGGCGTAAAACTTCATGGCGATTCTCCGCTTCTTGACCATAAACTTAAAGACTTGCCCGTGAAAGATCATAATTTTCACGTGGCGGCAATAAAACGAAATAACGAGACTATTATCCCTAAAGGTAATGATGACATACTTCGCGATGATCTTCTCTACTTCATTACTACACCACCTTATATTCAAGAGGTGAGAGAACTGTGTGGAAAAAAGAAGAGAGTGATAAAGAAAGCGTTCATCATGGGAGGTACGCGCATAACAATGCGTTTTGCTTCCCAGTATCACGATAAATTCCATCTCAAAATTATTGATAATGATCGTGAGACATGTGAAAAGCTCGCTACTGCCCTCCCCGATTGTGAGATAGTTTGGGGCGATGGCAGGGATATTGAAGTATTACGAGAGAATAATATCTACCAATATGATGCTTTTATAGCACTCACTGATTCCTCAGAAACCAATATTCTTTCGTGTCTCACTGCAAAGGAGTTCGGAGTGCCCAAATCAGTGGCGGATGTTGAAAACCTCCAGTTTGTAAGCCAGGCTGAGAGTCTTAATATCGGCACAATCATCAATAAAAAATTGTTGGCCTCAAGTCATATCTTTAAAATCCTGCTTGATGCTGACGAAGGAAATGCTAAATGTCTCGCCCTTGCTGATGCGGAAGTTGCCGAAATGCTCGTAAAACCCGGTGCAAAAATCACCAAGGCTCCTGTCAAAGATTTGCATCTTCCATTCGGTATGACGCTCGCAGCTATGGTGCGTGGTGATAATTGCCTGCTCGTAAGTGGAAATACGCATATTCAGGCCGGAGACTATGTGGTGGTATTCAGTCTATCCGGCACAATCAGTAAAATCGAAAAATGGTTTAACTGATGGCAATCCTACCTCATAAAAGTTATATCAATGTTCGCATGCTCTTGCGTGTGATAGGCTGGCTGTTGTCTATTGAGGCCCTCTTCATGATTTTCCCTTTTATTGTAGGACTCATTTTTCATGAGCAGAGTGCCTGGAAGTTTCTGGTTTGTATGGGTATCACCGCCGCTTTTGGCATAGGATTGATGAGTCTTAAACCTAAAAGTCGTGAAATGGGTAAAAGGGAAGCAATTCTTCTAACCGGACTCATCTGGATCATCTTGTCAGCTTTCGGAATGATACCATTCATATTCTGTGGCACACACCTGAGTATCACTGATGCTTTTTTCGAGACCATGAGTGGTTTCACTACTACAGGAGCTACCGTGCTCAATACATTGACCGGTGTACCTAAATCCATTTTGATATGGAGATGTATCGTTCAATGGGTCGGTGGCCTCGGAATCATTCTTTTTACTCTCGCAGTGCTCCCTATGCTTAACTATCAAGGTGGCATGCAGTTGTTTAATGCGGAAGTCACAGGTATAACTCATGATAAACTTCGACCAAGGGTAAGTAACACAGCCCAAAGTCTATGGTTCGTATATATAGGTTTGACAACTCTACTTATTCTCTTACTCTGTATATCGAGAATATCGGTATTTGACTCTATTTGTTACGGACTCTCCACAATGTCCACAGGAGGTTTTTCCATAAGCGACATGTCAGTAGTAGAAGAAGGAGGTCTATATGTAAAAATCATATTGACTCTCTTCATGTTTCTTGGAGGTGTGAATTTCGCTTTAATCTATAAATTATGCATGGGTGATTTCAAGTCACCTTTTAAAAATGACGCTTTACGCTGGTATATCGGGATTATACTGATTTGCTATCTACTGTTATGTCTTAATATCTGGTTGAGAGGATTAGTTGATGAAGTTTCTGATTTGACTATAGATCCTCTTTTCCAAGCTGTCTCAATATTGTCTTCCACAGGTTTGACTGAACCTGACTTCCACGATTGGGGACCGTTAGCTGTAGTAGTGCTCATAATTATGATGTTTATGGGTGCTTGTGCAGGTAGCACCTCAGGAGGTGCCAAGATTGACCGTTTCATCATTCTATTCAAATTCTTAAAAAATGAATTCTATAAGATGATGCATCCCAATTCAGTCACTACTGTCACAATCAATGGTAAAGGCACTCCATCATGGATTGTCATGAAAACCCTTGCTTTCCTATTCCTTTTCGTAATTGTGATATTATTGGGTGGGACATTTCTTGTTCTGATAGGTTTGCCTTTGAAGGACAGTTTTTTTGTAGCCCTCTCAGCAGTTGCCAACACAGGACTGGGTACTGATATAACAGGCCTGTCAGGTAACTACGCTCTGGTTCCCGATGTAGGGAAATGGGTTATTGCCTTCATTATGCTCGTAGGCCGTCTCGAACTCTATACGATTCTGCTCCTTTTCACCCCATCTTTCTGGAAGAAATAACTTTTTCTTATTTTAACGGTACTGAATTCTCTAACAATACGCATAACATTGATTCTTGTATCATTATCTAATCCACAAAAGCAAGTTAATGGCTGCCTATGAAATCCATACTCATCATATTTTGTCTATTATTA
>CAZPHL010000016.1:0-34552 GCA_964586465.1 uncultured Sangeribacter sp. | reverse complement strand
TGTAAAGCGGTTTATGTGACTTATATTTGTATTATCCCGGATTAATGGCTAAATTTGTGGACACTGCCATAAAATAGAGTGATGACAACTATGCCTCGTAAAGTACTCATATCCTTCTTAGGGACCAACGATTACTTCCCTGTTTTCTATACTTGGGGAAAGAATCAGGAAAAAACTACCAACCATCGAACCAAATTCATACAGGAATCTCTGGTAACAGAATTATGTAAAGATAAATGGACTGCTGACGATTGTATAATGATCTTCAGAACTCCGGAATCTGATGCTATCAACTGGAAAGATACCAAAGACGAGGAAACCGGGAAAGAAACAACGGGACTCTTGACTACATTGCAAAATATACCGGGTCTTAAGTGTAAAATAAATCCCTCTACTCCATCTTCCGTGGACAATTACCTTATACCGGTAGGTTTCAGTGAAGAGGAGATGTGGAAGATCTTTAAAACAGTGTTCGAACAATTGAACCCGGATGACGAGGTTTACTTCGATGTAACCCACGCTTTCCGTACGATCCCGATGTTTGCCACTGTGTTGTTGAATTACGCCCGCTTCCTCAAGAATACCGATGTAAAGGGAGTTTATTACGGTGCTTTCGAAATCTTGGGACCTCTGTATAAAGTGAAGGCGCTCCCGAAAGAGCAACAAGAGGAATTGACTGTACCGATTGTAGATCTCACCAACATCGTCAGACTTCAGGAGATCAACACAGCGGCAGCGAGTTTCCGTGATTTCGGTAATCTGAGTGCCTTCTCGGGTATACTTTTCGATACCGGTATAAGTGAGCTGGATGAGTGCATCGAGAACATTTCATTTGCGTTGGAAGATCTGGATTTCTATATTCAGACCTGTCGCATTAAGCCCATATACAAGGGTGAGTACATGATAACCATCACAGATGAGATTAAGATGTTCTGTGAAAGTCGGTTCACCAATGAAGCCCAGAGAACATTGTTGTTGGAAATATCCGCTCAGTTGCAACGAAGCGGATTTGTTGCGAAACCAAGTTATCAGAATGTCAGGGCTGCGATCAATTGGGCAATAAAGCACAAAATGATTCAGCAGGCCTATACTATGGCAAAAGAATATATCATCTCCGTGGCTTATGATCTGCTTGAAGAGTATGACCTTAAAGAGGCTTTCATAAATGAGCTGAGAGGGAATGGAGAAATCAGGGATAACACCTCATCAAGAATAGAATACAAGATCAGGGAGTCATTAGGAAGCATCCTTTTGGCCGATAAAAAGATCACCGGCACAGGGTATATATTTGAGAAGTCAAAGAAATGGCGACAGTCTAACGTAGCCAAAGAGCTGATCAACAAGGATGAGTTCTTTTATTTCATTACCAAACCCTATCAAGGCATCTCAGACAGACGCAATAACCTCAATCATGCAAGCACCTCGGGGGCACCAATCGACTCCTTTGGGGATTATCAGAATGAGTTCAATAAATTATGGACCGATTGCCTTACAGTCTTGATCTAATAAATTGACAAAACAGAAGCTAATGCTCCCTGCAAGACACCTCCTGAGTTGGGTGTCTTGCAGGGAGCATTAGCTTTACTTACAATTAGACTTTGCAAATAATAAAAATACTTGGACTATCTTAACCAATGGCCGTTATTGGCTGGATCATCAACTTCGCCAACCGTAAGTCTTAATCCTTGTTATAATGGATCATAGTCTACCAACGGCGACACTTGCACTTACATAATCCCGTCTTAATCCTTGTTATAATGGATCATCAAATTTCTAAAAGCTAATCAAAGCTCTATTCGGTTCCCACAACACTATCAACCGCATAACACTGATTTGCAAAAGTAATAATATATAAATTCCAAATCAAGTTATTTTGCTTTATTTTTCATTGATATCAATGAATATAGGAGTATGCCTCGAAGTTCTGATTTATGAAAAATCGTTTAGTTTCAAGAAATTTTCTGTACATACAACGCGAAATATCTAGAATATTGTATAAATTTGCAAAAGATGTTTTTTACCGTTTTCAGCACCCTCCTCGGTGGTGACCTCTCTCGAACGTATATCACCGAAAACCATTGCTTTCCATAGTAAAACCATAACATCTACGTCTTTAGCAACCACCACCATATATACCGAAAAATGAATACTCCTTACATTTTTATTAGCCATTCGAGCAAAGACAAACAAATTGCCGACGCGATATGCCATTACCTTGAAGAGCATGGAGTAGCGTGTTGGATCGCTCCAAGAGATATCCTGCCCGGTACTAATTACGGTGCCTCCATACTTAACGCTATCAAAAAGTGTGTGGCAATGGTGTTGGTATACTCCACAAATTCCAATTCCTCAAATCAGGTGGTAAAAGAATTGGAAAGAGCGGCATCTTATAGCAAAGTCATAATCCCTTTCATGATCGACAGCACACCTCTGAATGATGATTTCGAATACCATCTTTCAGGTACCCATTGGCTTACGGCTTATCCCGAGTATAGGAAGATGTTTCAACCTCTCTTGAATGCCGTTAAACAGATCTACCCTTCCCAACTTTCTATAGAACCGACGGCAGTTCCGACTGAACCTACTACAGAATCGACATCAGTTCCGACCCGGCCCTCCGAACCGATCACCACACCTGTAGCAAAGTCAATTGACCCAACGAAAGTTAATACTGTACCGCAGTCAACTGAACCAGCGAAAGATAACATTGTGGTCGAATCTATTAAGGCTGACTGGGCACCGGATATCACCGACAAACAAAAGTCTGCCATAGAAAAGATTCTTGCCAACATGGTATTTGTCGAGGGTGGCGAGATGGTATTGGGAGCCACTCCGGAGCAGGGGGATATGGCACAAAAAGATGAAAAACCGGCCCACAAAGTAAAATTGTCTCCTTACTGGATGGGCAAATATACTGTCACTCAAGAGGAATGGGAAGCTATCATGGACTCCAATCCTGTAAAAAACAGAGTTGCCGCGCAGCCGATTGTAAAGATTTCCTTCAATGATGCTCAAAAATTCGTTGATGAGCTCAAGAGACTCAGCGGTGTATCCTTTGCTTTGCCATCTGAGGCACAATGGGAATATGCCGCAAGAGGTGGTGTGAAAAGCAAAGGTTACATATATGCCGGTGGGAACGATCCCAAGGAAGTGGGTTGGATGAATGAGTCACACCTACATTCCGTGGGATACAAGCTTCCGAACGAATTAGGAATATATGATATGTCGGGGAATGTGGAGGAATGGTGTGATGATGAGAAAGGGAAGTATACGGAGGAGTTTATTGTTGATCCGCAATATTCTTATACACCGGGCTTTTGGGCAGCCGACAGCAAAGTCGTCAGAGGGGGCGGTTACTATGATTCCAAGAAGAAATGCAGGGTATCCTACAGGGCTTGTTATACCCCTGATAACTCCTTTAACAGTGTCGGTTTCCGGCTCATTGTAAAACCGTCTCCAAAACCATAGCCCGTCAGCTTCCCAAGCTGAGGGTCACGAAGTTAATCACATCTTACCTCAATCAACGTAACATGAAGAGGGGAATCTGTTCGACAAACGCATGGGTTGACCAGAAATCGTAGGCTTTCTTGAGCTGAGCCCCTGTATATTCAGCTCCCTCCTTTATCTTTCTGAGTATGTTACCCGGTTCATCAGGACAATCCGTATCATCCAGATCGGTGAAGTAAGTGGTAACCACACTTATATGATCTTCCCCTACTCTTCTCCATACCACCATCAGTTTCGTGACTTCTATCGGCAACCGATTCTTTACAAAACGAGAGGGATAAGGACGGTTATCTCTCACCATTTCGTAAAATTCCTCATCTTCAGTCACAGGCACCAGTTCACTGAACCCGATCACCCTACCGAAATCTACTATATGTTGCCCTTTATCAGCCTCAGAGTCAATCAAAGTCAAGGCTTGTCTCAACAGGCCACGTGGCACTTGATGATCCTTATGCTTCAAAGAGAAACTCTTGAACTTCATAGAGACACCTGTTTATAAAGATTATTTTAAAAGGTGGGATTTATATCAGTGAAGAAAAGCTTTACTTTAAAGCCATGCTGACCGACAACCCTTTCTCTTTCACTTCAATGTCGCGCAATGATATGGTCTTCATTACTGCTTTCGCTTTCTCAATCTTTGAAAGATTGATGCGAATCTTATGGTTGTCTTCGACCACCACTCCCTTACTCAATTCGGGCATCTTGCCCATCAATACATCAAGGGCTTTTGAAATAATCATATCCAAGGCCATACCACCCTTGTAAGTCAGAAGCACCGTATCACTTTTCACTTCATCAATGTGAAGTTTAACGTCAATGTGGACATTTTTAATCAGCACTTTTTGGATAAAGGTTACACACAGCTCCTTTTCCGATACTCTCGAAAAAGAGAAAGTTTTCTTATAATGCCCGGTTATATATCTTCTTATCTCCTCAAATGAAATATAGACTAACATAAAACTGTCTTAAAATTAAAAACGCTATTTAAAGTTTAACCATTCCCATTCGGAAATATCCCGGTTTTATGCCGCCGGGACTATTTCCTTATTATCCAATGATCAATATTACGTGTCTCCTTAGAGAATGAGATACCAATCTTGAAAATTACCCTTTCTTCTGACACAAATGGTATAGCATATCTTTTTTCTTCTATCTGCTGAATAGCTTCCTCCGCAGTGCCGTTAAGCTTAAGCTCCATGATATAGACGAATTGATTTGTTTTTACAAGGAGATCAATACGACCGTTTGATGTGCGATATTCCGTATGAACCGTGAAGCCCATCAGTTTGAAGATAATGTAGAGGTTATTTTCAAAATACACCTCCGGCTTATTCTTCGACAGATCATAGGGGATGTCTGAAAGAAATGATTGAAGTTTTATCAGGAAACTCTCAGGGTCGCCTGCAATCACATCTTTGCAGAAGGTTCTGATGTAGCGTAGACCCATGGCATGACTGTCATTCATGTAGACCGGTAACAAATCTTTAAAAAAACCGTGGGCTACTTCCCGGTTGGGCAAGCCAAGAATATAAGTGTCATATTCAACATCGTAATGCTTAATGGTAAGATAGCCTGTTTGGAAGAGCAATGCTACTACCGATATACCGTATGAATCGATATCTATGAGTTCTTTCTCATCGGCCTCCGTCTTCAGTAACTCCGGCAAAGATACATCAGCGGAACGAAGTCGCTCGATAAGGAAAGTCGGCGTGCCGGTAATAAACCAATAGTTTCCGATTTCCTCTTTTCTGAAGGCTGACATCAGACTGTAAGGATTGAATATGTCAGGACTCTTACTCGTGAAATGATAGCCATCGTAATTAGCCTTAAGGGCCTGTACTGCGTCATCAAACGACACACCAAGTCTGTCGGCTATTTTCTCCACACCATGCCGACAATAAGTAAGCATCTCTTGCTCCGTAATACCACAGATAGCACTATATTGATTTTCAAGCGATATATCGGAAAGATTATTGATATCGCTGAAAATACTCAGTTTTGAAAATCTTGTGACACCCGTTATCAAAGCAAAGACGATATACCGATCAGCAGCCTTTAGAGTGCCATATATTGGTTTCAGAATTTCTCGCAACTGATCATGGAGATCCTCATCATCAAAATTACTTACCAAAGCCTTATCATACTCATCCACGAGCACCACTACCTGTCTACCGGTTTGTTCGGAAGCCCTTTTTATCACTCCAAAAAAACGCTGTGCAAGATCAAGTCCGGGAAGATCCTTACCATATATTTCTTCCCAGTAGGCAATATGCTGCTCCAATATTGATAGCAGTCCTACGGTAGAGGAGGTATTGAAATTGACAAGATTAATATGAAACACCGGATGACGTTCCCAGTTATAGTCATAGTTGGAGATGGCAAGTCCCTCAAACAATTCTCGTTTTCCCTCAAAAAAGGCTTCAATCGTAGAAAGGAGCAAGCTTTTTCCAAAACGTCTCGGTCTGCTCAGGAAATAATAACCGCCATCTCTCACAAGTCGGTGGATATACTCGGTCTTGTCGACGTAAACATAACCGTTTTTCCGAATTTTTTCAAAAGTCTCAATTCCGACCGGGAAACGAAGTCTCTCCATGATTGCTCAATTACGTATCTTTCAGTCATATCACCAATCTTAGGTAGCACCGGGATCAGTAATAAGAGTCAAAAATTTATTAATTGCAAATGTAACTAAAAATCTTGAGAGTTTTACACAAGCAATATAAATAAAACTTTTCTTTAGAGAAAAAGGTAGCTAATCGGGAGTTTAAAGCTTTTTTTAAGACTTAGTTGGCTTTTACTATTGTGGCAATACTTTTTTTTCATTACTTTTGTCAATCAGATTTGGGAAGACTCATGGAACGCCAACCACTCATAACCTTATCTAACCATTACTTTAAACGCATAATTCTTTTTAACCCTATAAATCAACAATCATGACTACTGAAGAAATGCAGAAGAAAATCGAAGAAGTGTTTGCTGAACGCTTCGGTGGCGAAGGCAACATCTATGCTTCCGCCGGTCGTATAAACCTTATCGGTGAGCACACCGACTATAACGGCGGTTTCGTATTCCCCGGCGCAATCGACAAAGTGATTATGGCCGATATCCGTCCCAACGGCCTCGAGAAAGTAAGAGTGTTCTCTATCGACATCGATGAATATGCAGAATTCGGTCTCCGCGAGGAGGACGCCCCCTCTCAGTCATGGGCCCGTTACATATTCGGTATCTGCCGTGAGATTCAGAAACGCGGCGGCACCGTGAAAGGTTTTGACGCTGTCTTCGCCGGCAATGTGCCTCTCGGTGCAGGCCTAAGCTCTTCAGCTGCTCTCGAATCTTGTTTCGCTTTCGCTCTCAACGACCTCTTCAACGGCAACAGCATCGATAAGTTTGAACTTGCCAAAATCGGTCAGTCAACCGAACATAACTATTGCGGCGTAAACTGTGGCATCATGGACCAGTTCGCTTCCGTATTCGGCCGTAAGGGCAACCTCATGCGTCTTGACTGCCGTTCAATGGAGTATGAGTATTTCCCCTTCAACCCGGAAGATTACCGTCTCGTGCTCGTTGACTCCCGCGTTAAACATGAGCTTAAGGACTCTCCTTATAACAAACGTCGCGAATCTTGCGAGCGCGTTGCAAAACGCCTCGGTCTTGACACCCTCCGCGACGCTACCATGGAGGATCTCGATGCCATCAAGAGCGATATCACTGCTGAAGATTATTTCCGCGCCCGCTTCGTAATCGGTGAGAAGGAACGTGTGCTCGCTGTCTGCGACGCCCTCAACGCCGGCGATTATGAAACTGTCGGAAAGAAAATGTATGAAACTCACGAAGGTCTTTCCAAAGACTATGAGGTGAGCTGCGAGGAGCTTGATTTCCTCAATGATGTAGCCAAGGAGATGGGTGTGACAGGTTCACGCATAATGGGCGGCGGTTTCGGCGGCTGCACAATCAACCTTCTTCCAAACGATCTGCATGACAAATTCGTGGCAGAAGTCACCGAGCGCTTTGACAAGAAATATGGCCACAAGCCTCAGATTTATGATGTGGTGATTTCCGACGGCGCCCGTCTCGTAAAGGAAGCTCCCAAGGCTTAAGAATATCCACATTATGAAGATAACCAAAAAAACAGCCCCTTCAGCTGCCGGAGAAATCACTCTTTACACTGTCACCAATGACAAGGGTGCCAGTGTGGTGCTCTCCACTCTCGGCGCAGGTATCGTTGAGGTAAACGTCCCTGACAAGGATGGCAAGATCGCAAACGTAGCTCTGTCATACGCGAATCCGGCTGACTATATGGCCGACGGTCCATGTCTCGGAAAGGTACCCGGACGTTATGCAAACCGTATCGACAAGGGTCACCTTGAAGTTGACGGCGTCACCTACCAGCTCACCATTAACAACGGTCCCAATGCCCTCCACGGGGGTCCGACCGGATTCCAGAACCGTATATGGGAGGCTGAGGAACTCACCGACGGCGTCCGTTTCACATACAAGGCTGCTGACGGCGAAGAGCAATATCCCGGCGAACTTACAGCTGTGGCTGAATATCGCTGGAGCGATGACAATGTGCTCACACTTACGCTTTCAGCCACTACCGACAAGGCTACTGTAGTGAATCTCACCAACCATGCTTATTTCAATCTGGAAGGCGCCGATGCCGGAAGCGTGCTGACCCATAAGATGAAAATCAACGCTGCACGCTGGTTACCCACTACCGATAGCCAGATTCCTACCGGAGAACTTGCGGAAGTGGCGTCCACACCCATGGATTTCCGCGAAGCAAAAGAAATCGGCAAAGACATCAAGACTGATTTTGAAGCTCTGAAGATAGGTAAGGGTTATGATCATTGCTGGGTGCTCGACGGATATGAGAAGGGTGTGATGAACGATGGCGCGGTTGTGCTTGAGGCTCCTGAATCAGGTCGTGTGCTCACTGTGTCTACCACACAACCCGGTGTGCAGATATATACCGGCAACTGGCTTGCAGGCTCACCCTTGAACGCATCAGGCAAGAGCTACGAGGATTATGACGGTGTGGCAATCGAGATGCAGGGATTCCCTGATGCTCCCAACAAACCGGAGTTTCCCTCACAGTTGCTCAAGCCGGGTGAGGAATATAAGGAGGTGATTCGCTTTGCATTCTCTGTAAAATAACTCATCTGAATTTTACCCTTCAGTCAGATTAATCCGAATAGCTGACTGAAACATACTTTAACCTACGGCGTTTCCCATTCATTATCTGTGGGGAACGCCGATTATTTTTCATAAGTCAGGTTTTTTTTATAATTTTGTAGTATGGAAAAGAATGCAGATGACAAAAGAAACGCCGAAGTGACTCCGGCCGTGCGCCCGGAAGTCATGACTTATGATGATATACGGAAAATGGTGCCCGCGCTTGACGGCCATGAGAAACTGGTCAATAAATTGCTCCATTTCCTGTCGATCGACAAAGTCAACCATATACACAGCTCTTACTGTGACACTCCCGGCATACCTTTCGCCAGACGCCTCGCCGAGGAGGAATTCAAATGGAAGGTGAGGGTGGATAATCTCGAAATCCTGGAACAATTCAAAGAGGGTCCTTTCATCACTGTGAGCAATCATCCCTTCGGCAGTTATGACGGCATTCTGCTCATTGACATTGTCGGCTCCATACGGCCTGACTATAAAGTGATGGTAAATCTTATCCTCAACCGGATTCAGGCCATGCGTCCTAACTTCATAGCTGTGGATCCCCTGAAAAGCGATGATCCGGAAAAGAAAAAAATCACGATGCAGGGCATACGCGCAGCCATGAAGCACATCAAGGAGGGTCATCCTCTCGGCTTCTTCCCTGCCGGCGCGGTGTCGAAGGTAGGCTGGAATCTCACCATACGCGACCGTCAATGGCAGCCAACCATAATCCGGCTCATAAGACAGATGCAGGTGCCTGTGATCCCGATTTTCTTCCATGGCCATAATTCCACTTTCTTCAATATTTTAGGAATGATCGACTGGAGACTGCGCACCTTGCGTCTCCCCAAAGAAATAATGCTTACTTACGGTAAGAAGGTACACGTCACCATAGGCGACCCCATATCGGTGGAACGCCAGAATGAATGTCCCGACCTTGATGCGCTCGGTAATTTTCTACGTGACGAGACATATAAACTGAAAAAGATAAAATAATGAACGACGACGTTCTCAAAGCCAAACAGCGGTTTTCCATCATCGGCAACTCTCCGGCCTTGCTCGCTGCTATAGAGAGAGCCGTCAAAGTGGCGCCGATAGATTTATCTGTGCTCGTCACAGGTGAAAGCGGAAGCGGAAAAGAATTCTTCCCTAAGATAATCCATGCTTTCGGGGCACGGAAGCATAAGAAATATATCGCGGTAAACTGTGGAGCAATACCCGAGGGGACAATCGACAGTGAGTTGTTCGGCCACGAGAAGGGTGCTTTCACGGGAGCCATCAATACACGCAAGGGATATTTCGAAGAGGCGGACGGAGGCACTATTTTTCTCGATGAAGTAGCCGAACTGCCTCTTACCACCCAGGCTCGTCTGCTGCGTGTGCTGGAGACCGGCGAGTTCCTTAAGGTCGGTTCTTCGCAAGTGCAGAAAACCGACATACGTATCGTGGCAGCTACAAATGTAGATCTCATAAAAGCTGTGGCCAAAGGTAAGTTCAGAGAAGATCTATATTACCGACTCTCCACAGTGGTAATCAATGTACCGAACCTACACGACCGGGGTGACGACATTATTCTGCTCGCCCGTAAATTCGCTGCAGATTTTTCCGAAAAATACCTTACCGCCCCCATCTCCTTCTCTGAAGACGCCAAGCGTGCGATGAAACTATACCGCTGGCCGGGAAATGTGCGACAGCTGAAAAACATAATCGAACAACTCGCACTGTTCAATGCAGGAGAAGAAATCACCAGACGTAATCTTATCGAGGCTTTACCTCTTGACCACTCGGGGGCCTCGTCGCTCGTCACTGCCCCGCGCGACACAAGCTATGAGACAGAGAGAGAAATGCTCTGGCAACTTGTATATCAGCTGAAAAAGGAATTAGGCGATCTTAAAACACGTCTTGATTCAATGAACAGCAGCAAGGATACCCCTTACAGTTCGCATGCCACCACGCAATCGCTCATCAAATATGAGCTTGCACCAACTGAAGTAGAACATGACACCGATACAGTCGAAGAGGCTGTAACAGTGCCTACACTCGAAGACTCGGAACGTGATGCCGTGGCGGCAGCCCTGCGACGTAACGGAGGTAATAAAAAGAAAGCTGCCGAACAGCTCAACATTTCGCCACGTACACTCTACAGAAAAATTCACGAACTCGGCCTACAGCTTGATGAAGGCGCCGATTCAGAAAATTCAGAATCATGATGCATCTCTCCCACACCCCTTTTCCCCGTGTCTTGCGACATCTCACCGCTTACCTCTCCTTACTCCTCCTTATGCCACTATTGGGAGGATGCATACCATCGTATAAATTTAATGGCTCCGCCATTAATTACGACATCTATAAGACTATCAATATTTCCGATTTCCCTATACGTGCAGCATTGGTATATCCACCCCTGCAGCAGATATTTGAAAACAAACTGCTGGATACTGTGACCCGCCAGACACGTCTGCAGGAGGTCGACGGCAATTCCGATCTGGAAATGACGGGAGAAATAACGGGCTATTCTTTGTCACCGCAGGCAGTAGGTACGGACGCGTATGCCACACAGACACGTCTCACCATAACGGTGCGTGTGAAATATACCGATACCAAAAATTCGGCAAATGATGTCGACCAGACATTTTCCGCTTATCGTCAGTTTGACTCCTCACTTATGCTCACCGACGTACAGGATGACCTCTGCAACGAAATCAGTGATGAACTTGTCGACTTGATCTTCAACGCTACTCTGGGCAACTGGTAACACAATCTCTTCACCTACCAATCCAACCGATTATGATTTCTGAATACAGTTCGGATTATCCTTATTTCATTTATCCTGCCGTCATGGCCTTACGGAAAGGTGTGAACGACCCGGAGGAAGCCGAGCGTCTGCGACGTATCGTGGCTGCCAACGTAGGAGATATACCCGCACTGCGTCTGATGTTGGGGATAGACCCGGAGGACTTCGCGTCATTTTATCCCGACATCACAGCCCCCGTGCTTTCCACTAACGACACGATTGATTCATTCCTCAGTCATTTCGGCTCCCAAGATGCACCCGTGCCACCGGCAGCCGCAGAAATACCTTCACCACCCGTCGTAACAGAGCAAAATGCTTATGATCTTATAAAAAAACGTGACTATCAGGGCGCTTTGGAAATTATTCAGCAATTAAGTTTGAATATTCCGGAAAAAAGTATTTACTTTGCAGACCAAATTCGTTTCCTAAAGAAACTCATCCTCAACGAAACACGAAAAAATAACAACAAGGGCTGAAAATCATTCGTCACGCCCCAACCAATAACATCATCTTTAAAGAAATGTACATCTTTCTCAGCATCCTCATTGTAATCGCATGTCTGTTCCTGATAGGGGCAGTGCTGATCCAGAAATCCAAAGGAGGCGGTCTTGCCTCTGACTATTCTCAGGGCAACCAATATCTCGGCTATCGGAAAACTACCGACTTTATCGAGAAAGCCACATGGGGTCTCGCCATCTTTATCTGCGTAGTGAGCATCCTTGCTTCATTCGCCATCAAGACTCCTATCAATGTGTCAAACATGGCTCCGGCTCCTGCCGCAACCAGTGCACCGGCACCCGCTCCGGCTTCCACACCGGCACCTGCTCCCATAGCACCTGCGTCAGCACAGTAATCACGCAAACATTCAAGGTAAACAATACCCATCAAAGTAATATCTGACAAGGTATAATAATGATTCACCCGCTTCTGCCGGCAGAAGCGGGTGAATCATTATTATACCTTGAATATTATTTATCCTTAAATATTCCAATTAAGCTTATCGCGGAGTATCGTGGCGAAATTTGAGTCTTTCCGTCTCACAAGCAAAGTAGAGAAATCCGCTCTCTTTATCCATACACATTCACCGGCCGGCAAAGGATAACTCCGGCCGTCAAGACTGATGCGGAACTCCTCGGTGCGACTTTCTACTTTCAATTGAAGTTCTGAATCACCTCCTATCACAAGGGGACGCACCGTGAGGGAGTGGGGTGCCACAGCCACGAGAGCGATACAATCGATTGTGGGCTCCAAGATGGGTCCTCCGGCTGAAAGATTATAGGCCGTACTCCCCGTCGGAGTCGACACGACCAGACCATCCGCCTTATAATCGGCCAGATAATTACCATTAACACGGGCCTGCACGGAAATCATGGAGGCCGACTCCTCTTTAAGTAGCGACACATCATTCAGGGCGAAAGGCCATGTGTTGTCGGGAAGATCACGACTCTGCACCTGTAGTAACATTCGTCTTTCTACAATCACCTCTCCCCTGCAGATATTGTCAATCATGTCCTCCACCTCATCAAGCGCACAACTCGCAAGAAAACCGAGATGACCCGTGTTTACGCCAAGAATCGGAATCTCCATTCGTCCTACCCAACGGGCGGCACGAAGAAAAGTGCCGTCTCCTCCAATACTGATCACAAGATCAGTGTCTTCTCCGATCCAGGCACTACATTCCACACCAGTCATCTCAATATGTTTATCGCGAAGATAGGTATAAAGCTTGGGATGTATATTTACCACAAATCCCTTTTCCCGCAGAAATGAAAAAAGCCGGGCAAACTCTTGCAGATAAGAGTCTTGCCTCCGGCTTCCATAGATTGCTATCCGGTTGTTCATAGCTTCCGGTTTATCATACGTTTAATAATGTCTGTAATGACAACAGTCGCTCGGCCGCTATGGCAGCATCAGCCATAGCCGAGCCTGATCCGTGCGCCTCCACCACATGGTAATCATAACGCTCAAGACTGCGCACAGTCGATGTCGGATCCGTATTACGCACTCTCAGGGTTACTCTCAGAGTGCCATCAACATCAGGCACACTGAAAAGGTCCACCAGATGCGCGTCGCTGTCTTCTACTGCGTGTGCAAGCATACTTGCACTGTAATCTTCCGGCCGGCACTCCACAGTGATGACACTGCAATCATCACGGGCAGCGATCATTCTTCCAAGCCCCTCGAGAAGAGAGGTCTGGTCGATGACGCCAAGCGAGACACCGTCCTCGCTCACCCCCACCTCATGGCGAGGGGTGTCAAGAAGACGGGGGAGCACCTCCAAAAGAGGCATGTCGGCATCGATGCTGCGCACCGGCCGGCTTTCTGCCACTGTCTTGCCCGGGGATAATATCTCTCTTGCTGTCATAAAAAATCCTTTCTTTTGGTAATTTACCCACACCCATCCTGTCTTTCGTCGGAGACCATGCCTCCCGACAGGGTTGTCAATAATCTCTAACTATTTAAAAAACGTCTTAAATTAGTCTTTTTCTTTGTGCTGAGCGTGTTTTTTTTATACTTTTGCAAATTCAAAATTACAAATTTTGTGCCGAATTTTACCATGAGGTGCGATTTTTTTAATTTTTATATATCTCTGTCTAACGTAACACCTTGTTAAGACAGAATACAATCTATTGAATATGACTCGTTTAAGTGTTAACATCAATAAAGTGGCAACCCTCCGCAATGCCCGTGGAGAAAATGTGCCGGATGTCGTAAAGTTTGCCAAAGACTGTGAAAGTCTCGGCGCACAAGGTATAACTGTCCATCCCCGGCCCGATGAACGTCACATTACACGGCGCGATGTCTTTGACCTGCGTCCTGTAGTGACAACCGAATTTAACATCGAGGGATATCCTTCCGAAGATTTTATGGATCTTGTATGTGAAGTGCGCCCGGCTCAGGTTACCCTCGTTCCTGACGCTCCTTCACAAGTGACCTCCAATTCCGGCTGGGATGTCTTGGCCAATGAAGACTTCTTGCGCGATATATGCAGCCGTCTGGCGGCCGCCGGAATACGCAGCTCAATTTTTGTGGATGCCGACCCTGCGCAGGTGCGCAAGGCTGCCGAAGTGGGTGCCGACAGAGTCGAACTCTACACCAAGCCATACGCTGACGCCTATCATATTGACCGTGAGGCAGCCGTCATGCCGTTTGTCAAAGCTTCGGAAGAAGCCTTACATCTTGGTCTGGGTCTTAACGCCGGACATGACCTCAATCTTGAGAATCTTGAATATTTCCATCGGTCATTACCACTTCTCGATGAAGTGAGTATCGGTCATGCCCTTATTTCCGACGCTCTGTATCTTGGCATAGGCGAAACTATCAGACGTTATCTCAAATGTCTTGAATAATATATCCCATTTCATCTTCATAATATTTTAAACTCCTCCGATGGACAAGCTTTCATTCTGGTCGCTAATTATCGACGGCGGCTATATCATGATTCCCCTCGCAGTGCTCCTGTTGGTGAGCATTTATATCTTCATAGAACGTTGTTTCGCTCTTCACCGCGCGGCTAAAAATGATGACACTTTCATGAAACGCATCCGTGATTACATCATGGAGGGAGATATCGAGAACGCCGTCACACTCTGCAAGCGCACCGACACTCCCTACGCCCGCCTTATCCTTAAAGGAGTCAACCGTATAGGACGCCCGATGAACGATGTGCTTGTGGCAATTGAGAATACAGGAAATATCGAGGTAGCCAATCTTGGGAAAGGATTCACCTGGCTCTCCACCACTGCCGCCGGCGCTCCCATGTTAGGATTCCTGGGAACCGTAGTAGGTATGATCGAGGCCTTCTTCGCCTTAGCCAATGCCGGCACCTCCGCCAACATCACGGTGCTTTCTTCCGGCATCTATCAGGCACTTGTCACCACTGTCGCCGGTCTCGTGGTAGGTATCGCCGCTCTCTTCGCCTACAATTTCCTCGTCTCGCGCGTAAATCGCATTATGAATTCTCTGGAGGCCAAGACTATGGAGTTTATGGATCTCCTGAATGAACCCTCCTGACACTGCCTTTCCCCCGATCATCGGACGGATAATGCGGTTACCCTATTAATTGCCCAAACCCTGTCAAACACCGATAAAAGTGGCTCTAAAAAAGAACTTCCAGACACTCGATACGTTCTCCATGTCTTCGATGACGGATGTGATTTTCCTTCTGCTCATCTTCTTCATGGTGACCTCCACCTTGATCTTTCCCGCCGCAATCGACGTGAATCTCCCTCAGAGCAGCGAACAAACTTCGCTCAAGCCGGTCACTGAGGTATATATAGATGCCGATTCAAAGCTATATCTTGTGGCCGACCGGAATGATTCTATCGAGGAAAATTCACAGGCCCGTCCCGTGACACGTGACGAGCTGCTTGCAAATCTTATGCTCATACAACGTCAGGACTCCCTGCGCGCCGTGGCGCTATATGCCGACAGCACTGTGGCATACGCTCGTGTCATAGATGTGCTTGACTTGGCTGCACGCAACAACCTCAGGCTTGTCCTTGCCACACGCAGTTCACAGACACATACTACCCCGAAATGATAAAATACTCCGGATATGAAAAAGGAAGATAAAGACCGCGCAATAGCTGCGGGACTTACGTTCTTCGTGGCCCTTGCACTCCTGCTCGTGCTCTTTTTCGGAGGAATGACTTTCGACCGGCAGTTTCTCGCCGAATCTTCAACTCCGGAATTGCTACCCGAAGAGGAAGAGACTTTCATCGAGCCCGAACTCGTAGACCTTGGGGAAGAAACCTCCGTGACACATAATACCGATCCGGCCCCCACGCTTAAAGGAGAACCGGAACCGGCACCCGAAGATCATGCCGAAATTGTCGAACCCGGAGAAAAACCCGCTCCCGTGCCTAAACCCGTGGTCAAGGAGGTGACTCAGAAAAAGGAGAGTAAGGTGCAGAAAGAGGAACCCTCGCTCACTGACAAGGAACGCCGGAAGGCTACCAGCTCCGTGGCTAACAAATTCGCACCTAAAAACGGTCAGACAGAAGGCTCCGATAAGGGTACTTCCGGAGCCGGAGGCACCGGTGTGGGTGTGAGCGGCAACGCCCATGGCAGAAGCTTCATAAGCTGCCCCAAACCCGATGTGGCGCTCCGGCATAAGACTGTAGTGACCGTAAACGTCGTAATCGACGCAGAGGGAAAGGTGACGGAGGCCTCAGCCACAGGAAGCGCCGATGCATCTATCAGACGAAAATGTGAGGCTGCGGCACGACAAGCCCGCTGGTCGGCAAAAAAGGGTGCGACCTCTACCCGAGGCTCGATCACATTCACCATCACACCACGCTGATCAACGGTTTTTAACAGTACTTACCCATCATAAACCCCGGTAGACGCATTTTGCTATATAATAGATTTTAGCTAACTTTGTAGCCGATTGCGCATTGTGCGTACTACTCAAGAATACGGGACATAAATTATCCCTTTGTTTTCCTTCTGAATTAATCTTACAGGATGATCTCTAAGAAATACAAGTTGATCAACAACATCGGCGGATGGTTTGTTTTTGTCATCGCGCTGATCACTTATTGGCTCACTCTGGAGCCCACGGCCTCTTATTGGGACTGTGGAGAGTTTATAATACAGGCTGACAAGCTTGAAATCGGTCACCCGCCGGGCAACCCGATATTTATGCTCACGGCCCGTTTCTTCGCGAATTTCGCCCCGGATGCCGGTTCCATTTCTGTTATGGTGAATGCCATGAGCGGCCTGTTGAGCGCTCTGACCATCCTGCTCCTCTTCTGGACCATCACTCATCTTGTGAGACGTCTGGTAGTGAAAGACCATCAGCACAAGGAAATATCCATTCAGCAGTATGTGGCTATCATGGGCAGTGGTCTTGTGGGATCGCTTGCCTATTGTTGGAGCGACACTTTCTGGTTTTCCGCTGTCGAAGGTGAGGTCTACGCCTTTTCCTCTTTCTGCACAGCCCTTGTGTTCTGGCTCATCCTGAAATGGGAAAACAGAGCCGACCAGCCTCATTCCGACCGTTACCTGATACTTATCGCCTATATAATCGGTGTCAGTATAGCGGTCCACCTGCTCAATCTCCTCTGCATCCCCGCCATCGTGCTTGTCTTCGCCTACCGTAAGTGGAACGACATGAATTTGGTCAAGTCGCTCATAACTCTCCTTGTGGGCTTTGCCATTATCGTGCTTGTTCTCTATGGTCTCGTACCCGGGTTCATCAAGGTAGCTCAGCAATTCGAGCTTCTGTTTGTCAACGGTTTCCACATGAGCTACAACAGCGGAGCTATGGTCTACGTGATTGTCACCGTCGCTGTCTTCGTATGGGCTTTATATGCTCTCAATGCTCAGAAAAGTGGCCTGATGATCCGCCTTTCCTTCATAGCGGCTCTCGCTGTCTCCGGTATTTTCTTCTTTGGCAACGGGTTTCTGTTCGGCTGGATCCTTTTGGCTATCGTAGCTGTTCTGATGTTTTCCAAATATGGAAGTCACCTCCCTGTAAGGGTCATGACAGTCACCATGTGGAGCATCGCCGTAATCTTTATCGGCTATTCAAGCTACGCGTTGATCCTGATCCGTTCGAGCGCAGACACCCCCATGAATCAGAATTCGCCTGACAATGTATTTGACCTGGCGTCTTACCTCAACCGTGAGCAATATGGCGAGAATCCGTTGCTTTACGGCGAGACTCTCTATTCATCTCCCCAAAAGGAAATTGCAGGCGTGGCACGCGACACAGTGGGTACTCTTCAGGACGGCACCCCTGTCATACTCACCACTCCTTATTACAATCCCATTATTAATCCGGGAAAAGCTCTTTATGTCAAGGGAGTTAAAGGTGCGGTTCCTCACTCTGAATATGACTTCCTCTCCCCCGGCGAGATGGCATCAAACGCAGCCCTCGCTCAAAGGGAGGGTGACTATTATGTGAAGCGTGACTACAAGCCCGAGGCTAAGATGAATCCTGAGCTCAATATGCTCTTCCCACGAATCTACAGCCGCCAGCACCGCAATATGTATTCACAATGGGTTGATCTCGACACCATGCCCGACCAGCTCGTGGCCATCAACGCAATCGATCCCGTCACCGGTGAGAAATTACCGGAACTTGACCTTACCCGTGAACCGGCATTCAACCAATTTACCGGCACATACGCTTATCCTGAGAAGTATGTCTTCAAACCCTCTTTCTTCCAGAATCTGGCATACTTCTTCAACTACCAGCTCAACCACATGTATCTGCGTTATTTCATGTGGAACTTCGCCGGACGCCAGAACGACATCAATAATCAGATGGGTGAACTTGATGCCGGCAACTGGATCTCAGGAATACCTTTGATTGATAATGCACGTTTGGGCGACCAGAGTCTGCTACCCGATGATCTGGGCAAGGATAACAAAGGACATAATGTCTATTATATGTTGCCCCTTATCTTAGGTCTCATAGGACTTATATGGCAGTCATTTGCAGGCCGACGCGGCATTGAACAGTTCTGGGTGGTGTTCTTCCTTTTCTTTATGACGGGCATCGCCATCGTGCTTTACCTTAACCAGACTCCCAACCAGCCCCGTGAACGCGACTATGCCTTCGCAGGTTCATTTTATGCTTTCGCGATATGGATCGGAATGGGCGTAGCCGGTCTGTGGCGCATGCTCCTCTGGACCGCTGACCCTGACAGGAAGAAAGACTTCGCCACTCAACTCACCCCTACAGGTGAGGAGGAACTGCAACCCTCGGCAATAGTGGATGAACCTGCCAAATTGGCTCCCACCTCACGCTATTGCGCTATTGTAGCAGCCATACTCGGCCTTGTGGTGCCTGCGCAGATGGTCAGCCAGACTTGGGATGACCATGACCGCTCCCACCGTTTCGCAGCACGTGACTACGCAATAAATTATCTGAACAGTCTGGAGCCGAACGCCATCGTATTCTGCAACGGCGACAATGACACCTTCCCGCTATGGTATGTGCAGGAGGTGGAGGGTGTACGTCCTGATGTACGTATCATCAATCTCAGCTATCTTAACTCCGACTGGTATGCCAACCAGATGAGGAGTCAGATTTACGATGCAGCTCCCGTTGACTTCACCGCTACTCCGGCCGACTATGCCTACGGACGCTCTGATGTAACGATCCTTGGACGTGAGTCAGCCCCCGCAGACCTACTGTCAAGCCTCAAAATGGTGTATGAGGGGAATAATCGGGCTGAAAACGGCTATCCCACCATGCCAAGTTCAGTAATCAAGATTCCGGTTGACAAAGAGGCCGTAATCAAGAATGGTGTAGTTAACATAAAAGACACAGCCGCTATTGTTGACAACATCATTGTGAATCTCCGTGACACGGAGACCTATCGTAACAAAGGCTATCTGAGCCTCGGAGAGATCCTTATGCTTGATATCGTGGCCACCAACGCTGCTAATGGCTGGAAACGTCCGATCTACTGGGTAACTACCGTAGGTGGTGAATATCATGTCGGGCTTACACCCTATATGCGCACTACAGGTATGGCGCATCAGCTTGTGCCTACTATCCAGGACGGAATGCCGGCACGTACCGACCGCGCATACGAAGTTGTGAAGAATTACCGCTGGGGCGGAGCCGATGTGAAAGATGGAAACGTCCCTTACTTCGATGAGACCGCTCGCCGTATGCTCCTCACCACCCGTTCAACCATGCTTGACGTGGCTTCTGAACTGATTTATGAAGGTGATATCAATCCCGATAAAGAAGCTGCCAAGACAGACTATAAGAAAGCTCTTGAAGTGGCTGAGCTTATCACCTCCAATCTGCCCGAAGCTACCGCTCCCTACGGCATGAGCATAGGAGCGACCCTTGGACAGGTGTATGGAGAACTTGGTCAGGAGAACCGTCTTAACGATAAAGAGCTGACAAAGAAAGGCCGGGAGGTGATATGGAACCTTATGGAACGCTACGCTCCCTATCTGGCTTATAACCGTGAGATGGCACTTAGCTTCGTCAATCCCTCACTCACAAGTGAAAGCCGCTACGTACCCTATCAGTTCTACCGTTTCATAGAGCTTTATGAACAGTTCGGTGGTAAAGCTGATGCCGTAAACGCTCTTGTAGAGAAATACGGCATTACACGCGACGAACTCAAGCGCAACTATGACATGCTGACAGGCAGGGCGTCCTCTTCGGCCAACAGCGATTATATAGACGCTACACCGGGTCATGGAGACTCTGAGAAAGTAGATGAGACAACCCTTCAGGGGTATGCTGAGGAACTGGCCAAATATTGTGAGATAGCCAATAATCTCGCCTCCCTCAGTGCGGACGACTATGCGGCAAGTTCCACTGAAGAGCGTATGATCGATTCTGTGTTGCATCAGGCTCTGGAGTACTACTTCAGCGTAGGAGGCACGGAAGAGCTACTGAAAAAATATCCGAATTACAACCGGCTTGATCGTGCCCGTTCGCGCAGACTTTATGAAGCCTACGTGAAGAATCATCCGGAATTCAACATGTGAGCCGACCATGCTGATTGAGCGACCGCCAAGATGGATTCGTTGGATATTTCCCGGAGCCACTTTCCGTATTCCCTCTGCGAAAAAAGGTGAGAAACAGATTTTCCTCACCTTTGATGACGGACCGATTCCGGAAGTGACCCCATGGGTGTTGGACATTCTTGACCGTTACGGAGTAAAAGCTACTTTCTTTATGGTCGGACAAAATGTAGAGCGACATCCGGAGTTGCTTGAGGAGGTGAGACGCCGCGGACATACAGTAGGCAATCATACCCTCCATCATATCCAGGGGGCCAGCGCTACCACGATGCGATATATGCGTGATGCCGCCGAAGGGGCTGCCCTCACGGGTTCTGACCTCTTCCGGCCACCTCACGGTTGGCTACGACCACGCCAGCTCATGGCTCTGAGAAAACATTACCGTGTCATAATGTATGATCTCGTGACACGTGATTACAGCAAACGGCTCACCCCCCGCAGAGTGGTGGAGAATGTGAAGCGCTTTACGCGCGACGGCTCCATCATAGTCTTCCATGACTCCCTGAAGAGTCTGCCCAGGCTTAAAGAAGCATTGCCTGAGGCTCTGGAATGGCTGAAAGCGGAGGGCTACCGATTCGCTACTTTCTAACGCTAAGATAATTAAAAACCTTACGAAATTATGAAGAGAGTTCTTGTTGTGGGTGCCGGCGGATTTGCCGGCGGATTTCTCGTAGCCGAGGGGCTGCGAAGAGGTTATGAGGTGTGGGCCGGTATACGGAGTTCTACATCGCGCAAGTATCTCTCCGACCCCGCCATAAAATTTCTGGAACTTGATTTTGATAATCCCTCCATACTTGCCCCTGCATTGAGAGAGGCACTCCCCGGGGAAGAGAAATGGGATTGGATCATCTATAATTTAGGAGCTACCAAATGCCTGAGTTTTTCCGACTTTTCCAAGATTAATTATGAATATCTCCGGAATTTCACCACAGCTCTCCACGAAGCGGGCAAAGTGCCGGAGAAACTGCTCTATATGAGTTCACTTTCTGCGGTAGGACCCGGCGATGAGAAAGGCGGCACCCCCTTCACCGAGACTATGCTGCCTCATCCCAACACCCGCTACGGTGCTTCCAAACTCAAGGCTGAGATGCATCTGGCCATGAGCGGGATACCCAATATCATCTTTCGCGCGACAGGTATCTACGGGCCACGCGACAAGGATTATTTCCTCATGTTTGAATCAATCGCCAAAGGTTTTGACTTTTCTGTAGGTTATAAGCCCCAACTGCTGAGTTTCATATATGTGGAGGATCTCGCACGCGCCGTGTATGATGCCCTTGAAAAGGCTCCGGTAGGGGAAACGTATAATATCGCCGAACCACGTACATATACCCAGAAAGAGTTTCGTAAGATAGCTGCCGATGCCATCGGCCGACGTCATGTCATAGGGGTGGCAGTGCCTATATGGGGTGTGAAGGCTGTATCTGTAATCGCAGAGAAATGGGGATTGATACGTATGAAGCCATCCACACTCAATCGCGATAAGTTCAATATCCTGAAACAACGCAACTGGGCTGTGGACGTGACGAAAGCCCGCGAAGCTTTCGGATTTAATCCTCAAGTAGATCTGCAACAAGGCGTCCGGAAAGCGGTGGAATGGTATAAGAAGGAGGGTTGGCTATGATGCCGGCAGATACAATACCGTCGCAATCCACCGATTCACTGCATACGATCCCTTCAGAGGCACATAAGGATTCAGTGGTGAATGCGGTCAAGCCCGCATTGGACTCACAGAATGCCACTTCAACCATACCGGTTTTCACCAGGCCCGCCACCTCTCCCGCACTTCCTACTTCAGAATCCCTGCTACCGCTCTGGGTTGTCACACCTGATTCAATTGCTTCCCGGAATGACAGTGTTGCGGTTAAAGCACTTGATAAAACGTATGGTGTGGTGATCGACGCTCCTGAAGTGCCGACAGTAGAGGCACACAACTCCTACAACTGGGGGATGTCGACTATTCTCGCAGGTCTTTTTCTGCTTTTCTGTATAATAGGTCTACGTTTCCGCAACAACAGCAAGTATATCGGTGCACTTATGCGTAATTTGGTGGAAGTCAGACTACGCAGCAATGTCTTTGATGAGACCGTCCGCGAAACCTCTTTCATAGTCCTGCTCAATCTTCTTTGGAGCTGTTCGGCCGGTATCGTTCTATGTGCGCTGTTAGACTATACTCTCCCCGATAACCCTGCGTTTAGCTTCGGACTGACAGCACTTACCACAAAACCGGCGGCCTCCACAGCCCTGTGTATGGGAGTGATGATCCTTTACACATGCGGCATGGCCTTGGCTTATCTCACAGTGGGAACCGTCTTCTCCGACAAGGTGCACGCCACGATGTGGCTGAAGGGTTTCACGGCCAGCCAAGGACTTTTAGGATGGGTATTTTTCCCTATCGCACTGTTGCTTCTCTTCTATCCGCATTGGTACGAAGAGTTACTGTGGATAGCCCTCATAAGCTTTCTGATAGCCAAATTTGTATTTATTTGGAAAGGTTTTAGGATTTTTTTCACCCAATTTTCGTCATGGGTGCTTTTTTTGTACTACCTTTGCAGTCTGGAAATAGTTCCGTTGATTCTTACCTATTGGGCCGCATGTCAATTATGCAGTCTGTTATAATAAAATTCAAGTAGATAGCCTTTGTAACGCACTGTGTAAAAACGCATGGCAGCTCAGAGAAATGACGATGAAGATAAATAAGATATTGGTTTCCCAACCTAAGCCGGCCTCCGACAAGTCGCCTTATTACGACATCGCAGAGAAACACAATGTTGAGGTTGTGTTCAGGCCATTCATTAAGGTAGAGGGGCTTTCGGCCCGCGAGTTCCGTCAGTCAAAAATCAACCTGGCTGACTTCACTGCCGTGATTTTCACAGCACGCACCGCCGTAGACAATTTCTTCCGGCTCTGTGAGGAATTGCGTGTAAATGTCCCGGACACCATGCGCTATTTCTGCACCACTGAAGCTATTGCCCTTTATCTGCAGAAATATATCGTTTACCGTAAGCGTAAAATATCGTTCGGTCAGACAGGCAAGCTCACCGACCCTCAATTTCTCGCGGCTATACAGAAAAACCATAAGGAGAAATTCCTACTCCCTATGAGCGATGTCCATACCGACAGTCTGCAGCCTCTTATTGATGCAAAAATCGATTTCACTCCGGCCGTGATGTATCGCACGGTAAGCAACGATTTTCAGCCGGACGAGCCTTTCGATTACGACCTTCTACTCTTCTTCAGTCCGGCCGGAATCGATTCGCTCATGAAGAACTTCCCTGATTTCGGAAAGGGAGCCACCGCTAACGTAGCAATCGGCACATTTGGCCCGGCCACAGCACAGGCAGTTAAGGATGCCGGTCTGCGACTCGATATCGAAGCTCCCACAAAGCAGACTCCCTCGATGACAGCCGCTCTGGATGCATTCCTGACAGAGAATGCCAAGAAAGGCTGAACGCCACGTAGTGAACACCACATAATTCTCCGCGATGACTAACGTAAACGATTCTCTCCTCTCTACCTTATATCTCAAGGACACGGCGTTCCAGCGTCTGATGCAGAAACGTATATTCAACGTGCTCTTGATAGCCACCCCCTACGACGCCTTTATTATGGAGGAAGACGGACGTGTAGAGGAACAGGTTTATTTCGAATATGCCTCCCTCAACCTCTCTTCACCACCACGCTTCGTAAAGGCTGCCAACTATGAGGAAGCCTACCGGGAACTGGCAGAGAAGAAATTTGACCTTATCATCGCGATGCCGGGTGTGGACGTGAGCGAGACTTTCCGTGAGGCACGAAAGATCGACTCCCTGTATCCGGAGATTCCTTTTGTGGTGCTCACACCTTTCTCGAAAGAGGTGCGCCGCAGAATTGCCAACGAGGACCTCGCAGGGGTGGACTATGTCTTCTCATGGTTGGGCAACGTTGACCTGATTCTTGCTATAATCAAACTCATCGAAGACCGAATGAATGCCGAGAACGATATATGCGATGTCGGTGTTCAGTCGGTCTTGCTTATTGAGGACTCAATAAGATTCTACTCCTCCATTCTCCCCTATCTCTTCAAGTATCTGCTCAAGCAGAGTATGGTGTTCTCCACGGAGGCTCTCAACGAGCATGAGGCGATGCTGCGTATGAGGGGACGTCCGAAAGTGTTGCTCGCACGTGATTATGAAGAGGCCGAAGAGCTCTTTAAGAAATATGGAGACAATATGCTCGGTATTATTTCCGACGTGCGTTTCCCGAAAGATGGAGAGAAAGACGCATCTGCCGGTCTCAAGTTCGCCGCTATGGTGCGCCGTAAGGATCCTTTCATGCCAATTATCATAGAGAGTCAGGAGAATGAGAATCACCGCCGGGTAAAAGAGGCAGGTTTCGTTTTCCTCGACAAAAACTCCAAGACTCTTCCTCAGGAGCTCCGTGAAGCGGTTGAAAAGCATTTCGGCTTCGGCGATTTTATCGTCAAAGATCCCTCAACAGGCATGGAGATCATGCGTATACAGGATCTCAAGGCGTTGCAGAACAACATTTTCAATATCCCGGCCGACTCACTTTTCTATCACTGCAGCAGCAACGATGTTTCCCGCTGGCTTTATTCGCGTGCTCTCTTCCCGATAGCAGAGGTGATGAAAAATCACCATACCACAAAGCTGGAGGAGGTGCCGGAAGTCAGAAAACTCATATTTGAAAGCATCGTGAAGTACCGCCGCATGAAAAACCGTGGTGTGGTGGCTATTTTCAAAAAAGACCGTTTTGACCATTACAGTAATTTTGCCCGTATCGGCGAAGGTTCGCTTGGAGGGAAAGGACGTGGCCTCGCGTTTATCGACCAGATTATAAAGCGTAACCCGGTGTGCGATGATTTCGAGGGTGTGGAGATATCCATTCCGCGCACTGTAGTGCTCTGTACCGATATTTTTGACCAGTTCATGGAGTCAAACAATCTGTATCCTGTGGCACTCTCTGACAAGCCGGACGATGAAATACTGCGTTATTTCCTGTCGGCACGACTTCCGGATATTCTTATAGACAATTTCATCGCTCTGTTTGATGTGATAGACAAACCTCTGGCTGTGCGCAGTTCATCACTTCTCGAGGATTCTCACTATCAGCCTTTCGCCGGCATTTACTCAACTTACATGATTCCGCATCTCAAAGACAGAGATGTGATGCTGCGTATGCTCTGTGACGCCGTAAAGAGCGTATATGCGTCTGTGTTCTTTGCAGATTCAAAGGCATATATGAATGCCACAAGCAATGTGATCGATCAGGAAAAGATGGCCATAATTCTTCAGGAAGTAGTCGGGGAGGATCATCAGGGATTCTATTATCCGAGTTTTTCCGGAGTCGGACGGTCGCTTAATTATTACCCTCTCAATAATGAAGTTGCCGAAGATGGTGTTGCGGAAGTGGCTGTCGGACTCGGTAAGTATATTGTAGACGGAGGTCTGGCCTTGAGATTCTCACCCAAACATCCGGAACACATCTTGCAGACCTCTACAGTAGAACTGGCATTACGCGACACCCAGCGCACCCTCTACGCATTACCTGATATTCCACCCAAAAGCGAAGACTTCAAGCCTGATGACGGTTTTAATATCGTAAAGATTCCTGTGGCCGATGCTTTCAAGACAGGAGCCCTGAAATATCTGGTCTCTACATTTGATTTCAATGACCGCATGATCCGCGATTCAGGATTCGGACCCGGAAGGAAACTCGTGACTTTCGCCAACGTGCTTCGTCAGAAAGTTTACCCTCTTGCCGAGGCCATCGACTTCATGCTCACTACGGGACAATATGAGATGGGCCGTCCTGTAGAAATCGAATTTGCCGGTCTCATAAATCCTGATGCGACATCATCCGAAAAAAAAGGTCAGTTGTATTGGCTTCAGATCCGTCCGATCGTAGATAAAAAGGAGATGCTTGACGATTCCATTATGAACGTGGACGACTCGAAACTGCTACTGCGTTCCGAGACAGCCCTCGGCCATGGTGTGATGGATGGCGTAAAGACAGTAGTCTACGTAAAACCAAAGACTTTCAATAGCGCGCGTAATCCTGAAGTAGCACGCGAAATTGAAAAAATCAACAACGAACTCTCCACAAATCTTGAGCCCTATATACTTATTGGTCCCGGGCGTTGGGGTTCGTCGGATTCGGCCCTCGGCATACCTGTGAGGTGGCCTCAGATTGCGGGCGCACGTCTTATCGTGGAATCCGCTCTCCCCGGCTATCATATAGAGCCTTCTCAAGGCACTCATTTCTTCCAGAATCTCACTTCATTCGGTGTGGGGTACTTCACAGTTGACCCGGTGCACGGTCAAGGAATTTTCGATTCGGAGTATCTTGATTCGTTACCGGCCAAATATGAGAGTGACTCTGTAAGAATAGTGGAGTTTGACCAGCCCCTTACCATAGCCATCAACGGACGCAAAGGCCATGGCATAGTGGTGAAGCCTGAGGAATAATGGCCGGTGGCTATTGCTTGAAATGGACCTCCTGGCGTGTGTGGCTTCATCCACATCGCGCAAGCCGACGTCTCGTAGCGGCAGAAAAGATTGAATCTGATCTCAAGCTTCGCCTTGATGAAGCCCTTAACCTTCTGGAACAACAGCGGAAGGAAACTTCCTTACAGACGTTCCAGGCCTCGGAGTTCAGTCGCCGTCTCGCTGAAATCGAAAAACGCCTGATTGATGAACATCGTGAATTGGAAGACACGAAACATGAGCTCACGAAAGCCCGCGATCTAATCGACGAGCATAAGACCGTGGATGAAAAACTCATGGAATTTGACCGTCAGCTTGCCAAGATAGAGGACATGAAGCGCAACTACGAAAAACGTATCGCTACCCTTAAGTCACGTCTTGCCGATGCCCGTAAACGTCTTGCCGTGGCCGACAATAATGAACTGGAGGAGAAAATCGATATGTCAGCAGCCGACAGGATCCGGGCCATGTATAGGAAACCGGTCAGGAAACCCTTGTCGGAGGTAAAACCGATAATACCTCAACCCGAACCGCAAACACAGAGCAAACCGGCAGACACCGGTGAACAAAAAGTAAAAAAAGCCAACCGTCGTCCTGACGATTGGCTTGAAGAACTTCCTGATTTCTGATCTCAAATGAGTTTGCCGCGCAGAGTGGCGCTACTGGCATCCGTGATCTTCACATTGACAAAATCTCCAGGGTGTGTGTCTCCCTTGGGAAACACTACTACCTTATTCTGACTTGTACGCCCTACGAATTCATCGGCACTGCGTTTTGACCGACCTTCGACAAGCACTTCCATCACCTTTCCGACATCACGTCGGTTGCTTTCTGCCGAAAGCTCATTCTGAAGTGCTATCATGCGGTTGAGACGCTCGATCTTGACATCCTCCGGAATATTATCGGGCAGGTGTTTTGAGGCATAAGTGCCGGGACGCTCGGAATACTTGAACATGAACGCAGAATCAAATCCGGCTTCACGCATAAGGGAAAGAGTCTCCCGGAAATCCTCTTCTGTCTCGTTGTGGAAGCCCGTAAACAGGTCGGTAGAGAGACCGGCATCAGGCAAAATCCGCCTGATAGCCGCCACTCGATCAAGATACCATTCCCTTGTATATTTTCGATTCATCAGTTTGAGAACCTCATTGCTCCCACTCTGCACAGGGAGATGAATATGGCGAGCAATATTACTATGAGCGGCCATTGTTTCCAGGGTTTCATCACTCATATCCTTAGGATGGGAGGTAGTGAAACGTATACGCATATCCGGGGCTGCTTGAGCCACCATCGCGAGCAGATCGGGAAATGTTGTCACATTGCCATTATCATCTATATGACGGTAACTGTTGACATTCTGGCCCAGAAGAGTAACCTCCTTAAATCCTTTACCGCGCAAATCGGCCAATTCACGGAGAATGCTTTGCGGCTCCCGACTCCGTTCACGCCCTCTGGTATAGGGTACTATACAATAAGAACAGAAATTATTACACCCTCTCATTATAGAAATGAATCCACCGGTGAGTGAGGCACCCAGACGTCGGGGAAGGATATCACGATAGGTCTCCGTCGTTGACAGTTCAATATTAATGGCCTTAGCTCCGGTTTCTGCGGCTGCCACAAGATTCGGGAGATCCAGATAAGCGTCCGGACCGGCCACGACATCCACACCATACTCCTCTATCAGACGGTTCTTAAGACGTTCAGCCATACAGCCAATGACACCGATTATGATGTTTCGACCCGACTTGCGCCGCATAGAATTCCAGTAGGCCAAGCGTGAATATATTTTCTGTTCCGCATTCTCACGTATTGAACATGTATTAAGAAGCACAGCAGCTGCATTGTCATCTCGATCGGTAGGTTCATATCCCGCCATGCCCATCATGGCAGCAACAACCTCCGAATCAGCTACATTCATCTGACAACCGTAAGTCTCGATGCGCACTTTTTTCGATTCTGTGCAATTTTTATCCTTATTCGGTAAAAAAAATGGTTCCATATATCAAATTAATGGAATAATATAGTTACTTTTGTGCAAAATTACCACATAAATTAATACGTTACAAATGAGTTTCCCTTTTATTTCTGCTGAAGAAGCTGCCAGCCACATTAAAAATGGAGATCATGTCGCCACATCCGGCTTTACGGCATCGGGGACCCCAAAACTTGTAACGGTGGCGCTTGCTGAAAAAGCGAAGCAGCTTCATGAAAAAGGCGAGCCTTTCAAAATCAATCTGTATACCGGAGCCTCTACCAATGATTATGTGGACGGAGCTTTAACCAGAGCAGAAGCCATTAACCAGCGTATGCCATATCAGGGTACACCTGTGACACGCCATGCCGTCAATGAGGGGGGAATGAATTATTATGACCCTCATCTCAGCCATGTATCGCAAGATATGCGCTACGGTTTTATCGGAGATCTGGATGTAGCCATTATCGAGGTGACAGAAATGAACCCTTCAGGCGACGTTATTCTCGGAGCCGGGTTGGGTCAGAGTCCCACGATTGCCCGGATGGCAAAGAAAGTCATTATTGAGTATAGTTCTTATTACCGCACCTCCTTCCGGGGTTTTCACGACAACTATATACCGCTTGATCCACCTCATCGTAGGGAGATACCGATCTATAAGCCTTCCGATCGTATAGGAGATATAGTGCTCCATATTGATCCCAAGAAAATCATAGGTGTAGTGCCGAGTAATGAATCGGAAAGCATACGCTCATTCACCAAACTAAATGATCAAACCCGTGCAATAGGCCATAACGTAGCCGATTTTCTCGCATCAGAGATAAAGGCAGGTCGTATACCACCGGAATTTCTGCCGATTCAAAGCGGCGTGGGGAATGTGGCCAACGCAGCTTTATATGGATTGGCCGACCATCCCGGCATACCTCATTTCCAGATGTTCACCGAAGTTGTCCAGGATGCAGTGATGGATCTTATGGAACAAGGGAAATGCAGTTTTGCTTCTACCTGCGCCCTTGCTTTCTCCGATGAAGCCATGTTAAAATTCATGGATAATATCGACTTCTATCGTGACAAGCTTCTGATGCGTCCCAGTGAGATTTCTAATCATCCGGAAATTGTACGTCGGTTGGGCTTGCTGGCAATGAATACAGCTCTTGAATGCGATATCTTCGGATTCATTAACTCCACCCACATCAACGGAACATATATGATGAACGGCATCGGAGGCTCAGGAGACTTCTGCCGCAACGCCTTTCTTTCAATTTTCTTATGTCCCTCTATCCAGAAAGGGGGAGCGATCTCCTCAATCGTCCCTATGGTCAGCCATGTGGATCACACTGACCATTGTGCCCGTGTTATCGTCACAGAACAGGGAGTGGCCGACTTACGAGGTAAGGATCCGCGTCAACGGGCTTATCACATAATCGAGAACTGTGTCCATCCGGATTATAAAGAAATTATGTGGGACTACCTTAAACTAACATCAAAAGGTCATGTCCCACATAATCTCAAAGCTGCCTTCGCATTACACCAGACTTATCAGGAATGCGGTGATATGCGTAAGGTGGATTTTTCACGCTACGTTTGATAAATCAATTCACTTGTTCACTCCAAGATCCTTGAATGTCCGCGGCGCCGGTACGCCGGGCAGAGGTTTGCGCTCTTTCAATTGTTCCAAAGCTACCTCAATAGCTTTTTCAAGCTGTTGATCAACCCCGGCCTGCTCTTTTATAGGATCATTATCAATGAGGATATCCGGATCCACCCCATGATTTTCAACAATCCACTGTCCGGTCTTCGCATCATAATTTGTGAAGAAGGGCACCCTTACATCCGTACCGTCCATATAGGGAAGCGAACCACTGATACCGATGATACCCCCCCAGGTGCGTGTGCCGATGACCGTACCGAGATTATTGGCCTTGAAACTCCATGGGAATAGGTCACCGTCGGAAGCAGAATATTTATTGATGAGAAGCACTTTAGGACCGACATGTGTGGCATCCGGAATGGTCCCTGTCTTTGTTGAAGTGCGGCTCATTGTCATGCGATAAGGATTACGCAACAGACGCTCTATAATCATAGGTGACACATTGCCCCCTCCGTTAGCCCGGTCGTCAATAATCAGAGCCTCTTTATCAAGCTGAGGATAGAAGTAACGTGAGAATTCATTAAGACCTTCTACACCCATATCCGGTATATAGATGTAGCCGACTTTGCCACCTGAAGCCTCTTCCACACGTTTGATATTGTTCTGTACCCAATTGTAATGGCGCAATGCCGATTCGTCTGACACCGGTTCTATCACAATCTTACGTGCTCCCTGCTCCTGAGGCGAGGTATTGACAGTCAATTCTACAGGAACATCAGCCTTTCCAACAAGAAGGGTATAGATATTGTTGGTTTCAGTCACAGGCACACCGTCAATGGCAATAATGTAATCACCCTCTTTGACTCCAAGTCCCGGTTCCTCGAGCGGAGAGCGTAAGTCCTTGCTGTAGACCGCACCCGGAATAATCTTATC
The DNA here is from genome assembly GCA_964586465.1 of uncultured Sangeribacter sp. Lineage (GTDB taxonomy): Bacteria > Bacteroidota > Bacteroidia > Bacteroidales > Muribaculaceae > Lepagella. The sequence continues at coordinate 2,585 of CAZPHL010000016.1, read as the reverse complement.
TATCCGGAAATATCCGCTCTTATCAGCGCTAAGTTCTGCACCGAGAAGACCCATTGAAATTCTGTCGATACCTTTCACTTCTCCCGGATTGACGTATGCATGGCCACAGGCAAGTTCTGATATCATCTCTCCGATAATATAATTCAGATCATAGCGAGTCTTTACATAAGGAAGAAGTTCGGCATATTTCGCCTTTATCGCATTCCAATCGGCACCATGCATATTTTCCAGATAGAATCCATCACGGAAAGCTCTCCAGACTTCATCATAAATCTGATTCCACTCCTGTGCATAATCTATTTCAGCTACGAGACGCGAGAGATCTACAGGATCTTTAAAATTGGCTTTCTGAGTAGGAAAATCAGTAACATAGAATTTTCCATTCTGACGGAAAGCTGCTTTCTTCCCATCGAAGGCAACTTCCATAGTGGCATCTTCAGCCACAGTCTCCGCTTTTCCTTCCGTAAAATCATATATCTTTACATTTCTTCCGTCTGAATACCATACTTTGTTTCCTTCTCCATATAGAGGACGGTAGTAACCCGCACTAAAAGGCAGTTTAAGAATCCTGTTCTCTATACCCTCCGGATTAAAGGTCACTGTCGCGCCTTTAGGTGAGGAGGAAGCGCCCTTCACTTCCTTCTGTTTGGAGGCAGAACTATCAGATGGCTTTACGGGATCAGCATCATCGGTTAATAGGGCCGGTGATGGTTCATCTGCATTGAGCAAAGCCACATAAAGCCCACCCATGCGTGTGTAGACATGATTCCATTCAAGACGTCCGTATGTGGGTTCAAAATCACGGTCAGAGGAGAAATAAAGATATTTACCGTCAGCACTAAATAAAGGCGAGCCCGAATTATACCATTTGTCAGTGACCGGATATTCCTTACCGGATGCAAGATTCATAATATAAATCACGCTGATATCGTTTGATCCTGACTTGGTGTAGGCAATCCATTTACTGTCGGGAGAGACCACGTACCCGCGGAACTCCCCTTCCGGATTCTGCATTATCACTTTCTTGGCTTTGGTTGAAATATCTACGGATACGAGACGATTTTTACGGTCGCTGTAGATAATCTGCTTGCCATCCGGAGTGAATTCAAAACTACGAATGTAGGTATCGTTATCTTTTGTCAACTGTACAGGTTCACCTCCCTGAGGATCCTGGAGATAGATTTCAGTCTCTCCGGTCACGTCTCCGATATAAGCTATCCAGCGGCCATCGGGACTCCATTGTGCATTCCGGTCGTTAGAGCCGGGGGTTCTCGTGATATCGCGTGTCACACCTTTTCCAACAGGCACATCAAAAACTTCTCCTCGAGCGGTGACGGCCAGCCTGTGTCCGCCGGGAGAAACAGACCACGCTGTTATTTTCTTACCAACATTTTTTAATTCATTTCGGGCTGCCGTGTTATCGGAGGTCAGAGTGATATTTACCTTCTCAGGTGCACCCTTTGCAGGATCAAAGTGGTATATATAGCCGCCTTTCTCAAAAACGATGGTCTTTCCGTCAGAGCTGGGGAACTTAATATCGTAATCACTATAATCAGTAACTTTACGAGTGGTCTTATCTTTAGTGTTATAAGCAAAAAGATTCATGGTATTGTCGCGGTCAGAGATAAAAAAGATCTCATCACCAATCCACATCGGTACTATGTCCTGAGCTACATTAGATGTAATATTTTCTACACTGCCGGCTTCAGGATCATAGATCCAGATATCATCGGCCATACCGCCACGATAATACTTCCAGGTTCGGAATTCACGCATCACTCTATTATAGGCCATCTTTTTGCCATCAGGTGAAAAGCTGCAGAAACCACCTTCAGGCAGAGGAATCTGTGTAGGCATTCCTCCTTCGGGAGTGACTGTCCATAATTGTCCCTGGAAACTGCTTCCAATACGGTTACGATAGACAACCTTACCATCGGGCGACCACGCAAGGACCATATTGTTTGGGCCCATTCTGTCGCCGAGATCATCTCTGGAATTAGTGGAAGTATATGTGAGACGCTGTGGTTCCCCACCATCAGAGGGAATTAGATAAACCTCTGTGTTTCCATCGTATTGGCCGGTGAAAGCAATCTCCTTTCCATCCGGAGAAATGCGAGGAAAAATTTCATAACCGATGTGAGAAGTCAATCTCTTAGCATCCCCACCCCTTTTTGGCACCGAGTAGAGATCACCGGCATAGGAGAAAACAATCTGATCCCCATTGACTGACGGAAATCTCAGCAGCCGGGCTTCATCAGCGAGAGCACCGGCCGCGAAAGCGGCAAAAACGGTAGTCAGAATAATCCGATTCATAATGTTAGAATAAGGATTCCGCAGATTTATGAAAAAAGATGATAAAAGTAGGGAATCCGTTTTGCTTTCATCATCCTAATATGACAACAAAGATAATCAATTGATCTCATACTGCAAAGCTATGCGCACCCTTCCCTAATATATCTTACTCTCCTATTTTCAAAAACCATCACCTTCGGCATGATAAGTCTTAACTTTCTTTATTCCGCAATATCTGGATAAACAGAAAGACGTACATTTCCGGCATGCAAAAAAACGGCAACCGCTGCCGG
>CAZPHL010000015.1:0-34646 GCA_964586465.1 uncultured Sangeribacter sp. | reverse complement strand
TACAAACAGTTTTAATTTCATAATTGTCGTTTATTTGGGTTATACATCAGGCAAGTTGCCGATTAGATCACTTGCAAAATTAAATCATTAACTGAAATATCAACACTCATAGTCAAAAAAAGTTAATTCATCAGGAATTTTCTTTGTTTAAAATCCGCAGCATCAGAGGGCCGTATTTATCTCCATTGTCCCATCAGACATATTCTCAGCAGACACAGTGAGCAGTCCCTTTCCCTCTTCCGTACGTGACTGTATAAGAATCTGTGCCAGTCCATTGAAAGTCTTAACAGAAAAAGTCTTTCCCTCTCCATCGGCAGGACGTTCAGGAACTTTGAAGGTTGGGTCGCCGTTACCAACGCCGAGTATCTTAATCGGACCATCCACAGATATATTCAGCAAAATATCCGCATCAGGTACAAATCTTCCTTTCTTATCCATAACCTTGACTGCTACGACAGCTACATCTGCGTTGTCGGCTGACAATGTGCTTCTGTCGGCTGACAGAGCAAGTTTTGAAGGCTCACCTGTAGTCTCGATGACGGTCTCCATGGTTTTCTTGCCATCTTTATAGCCTATTGCTTTTATCTTTCCCGGCTCATAAACTGCATCCCAGCTTAGATGACCGTTTCGTGGCATTATCTTACGACCCAGATTCTTCCCATTTACAAGGAGTTCTACCTCATCCATATTGCTGTAAGCCCAAATACTTATCTCTTCGCCTTCATGCCCTTTTAAATTCCAATGAGGGAAAATATGCAGCACAGGTTCATCTGTCCACCACGATTTAAGATAATAAGCCTCATCTTTTGGAAAGCCACAATAATCCAGCACTCCGAATTGCGATCCGGTGGCAGGGTATACCATAGGATTTGACTCTCCTCTATAGTCAAATCCTGTCCAATAAAACAATCCGCCGAGCCAAGGGCGTTCATCATAGAACTTCCACCCACGTTCTATAGCATTGTACAGACTGTCAGGACCACTCTTTGATCTATTGATTGCCTTCATGAACCCATTGGCATGAGCGTCATAATATACTCCTCGCGCCCCGCAACCGGTAGTTTCCTCGGTTCCAAGAGCTTTGCGGTCGGGGTAATCGGCACGATGCTGCTCAATCGGATGCTGCAAAACGTAATTATATCCTGCGATATCTACCGGCACAAGAACTGTAGGGCCACTTGATGATGCCATCGACATCGGACGAGTGGGATCAAATCTGTGACAGTATTCACGCATTGTCTCGGAGATACGTTTACCATAATCATTCCACTCTGTACCCCATTCCTCATTACCTACACTCCACACTATAATTGAGGGATGGTTACGGTCTCGTTCTATCATTCTTTTAAGCAAACGGATATGCTCATCATTTATTCCTGTAAGGCGATTCTCCTCCATCACAAGTATACCTAATGAATCACAAGCATCAAGCATGGCAGGTGTCATAGGGTTATGGCTGGAGCGATAGGCATTTACTCCATATTTCTTGAGTTCACTCAACCGGAACACCTGCAGAGCATCCGGTATAGCAGCCCCGACACCTGCATGATCCTGATGGAGATTCATACCTTTTATTTTTACATTTTTTCCATTCAGGAAAAATCCCTTATCCGCATCAAACCGGATATCACGGAGTCCGGTTTTCGTGGTCCGGGTGTCAACTACCTTCCCATCCTTTACAATTTCTGTAATCAATGTATATAAATCAGGGGATTCTATATCCCAAAGAACAGGATCGGTAATTATTGTACTTACTTTGGAGAGACGGTTTGACTTAGGGAGCACACCGCTTTCCGAAGATATGGGGAAAGTAGTCTTGGTGCCGTCGGGAGCTACAAGAACATTCCGGATCTCATAATCTGCGGATACAAGACTTTTATTATCAACCTTTGTCTCAACGGTTACAAGAGCCTCTTTATAAGGTGGCTTAAGGTCAGCATAAATGAAGGTACCGAACGGGGCCACATGCAGTGGATCCGACTTATCAAGCCAGACATGTCGATAGATCCCCGCTCCCTCATAGAACCATCCCTCCTCAAGCGTTGCATCGGCACGTACAGCTATGACATTTTCACCCCCGTAATTAAGATATTCGGAAATATCATAGACTTGGGTGGCATATCCACTGGGCTCATTGCCAAGATAAAAGCCATTTACCCATATCTTTGCATCACGGAAGATTCCGTCAAACTGAAGTGATATATGTTTTCCGAAATCCTCTTCAGGTATATCGAACGTCTTACGATACCACCCTACACTCGTTTCCGGATATTTATATCCAACTGTCTTATAACCGTGGCTATGACTGGCATCCTTGGAAAATGGAAGGTCTACTACCCAATCATGTGGAAGCGTCACCTCCTTCCATTCCTTATTCCATTTCTCAGATTGAAACTTATTACTATATGGACCTTCGTTATGGATAGAGTTCGCTTTGGTAAGATAATTAAAATACTCAATGCCACAACCGAAATCCTTGGCAGGATCAGAGGCATCTCCAAAGGCAAACATCCAATTGTCATCAAATGACTGACGCTCAAACGCCATCGCCCGTAACAGACTACTCATAGCAAGAGCAATCACAAGAATAAAAAGTTTTTTCATAAAGGCTTGGATTAAATAAATGCATCGGCACATCATCCTGTCTTTCTGAGAGTGCCGATGCATGGAAAGATCCCGTAATCTATTTCTCTATCTGAAAAGCTTATTTTTACTGAACACGATAAAACAAATAGTCAATATTCGTATCAGTTTTTGTATTCAAAAGGCAATGAGTGATTTATATTTCTTGAAGATGAGCCAACGTGAGCTTTGAATTTACCCGGTTCCACCACCCATTCATGCTTTTTATCGTCAAAATATTTTAATTCTTCCGGTGTAATCTTGAAGGTCACACTCTTGGTCTCCCCGGGAGCCAGTTTTACTTTACTGAAACCTTTGAGTTCTTTCTCAGGACGGGGCAAAGACGATTTGAGATCCGAAATATAGAGCTGCACGATTTCACTTCCTTCCCTGGCTCCTTTATTAGTGACAGGTAGAGTGACTGTTATCTCACCGTCATTACCGATTACATTTTCCGACATCACAGGTTTACCATACTCAAATTCGGTATAACTCAAACCATATCCGAAGGGGAACAAAGGTGGAATATTTTTCGTATCGTGCCAACGGTAACCTACAAAAATATCTTCTTTATAAGTTTGTTTCGGATTCTTTCCCCCCTCGATTACCGAACCCGGGATAGCCACAACATCTGCTGTGCCTGACTCCACTCCGGGATAAGAAATCTCACCGAAAGAATTAGCACCGCAATCCTCAAGCTTCACCGGAATAGAATATGGGAGTTTTCCTGAAGGATTGACATTGCCCGCAATCGCATCGGCTATACTTGCCCCACCCATTGTACCAAGATAAGAACTGTGAAGAATAGCATCCACTTCATCTACCCAAGGCATAGCGTATGCATTTCCTGAGATATTGGCAATGACAATATTGGGATTAGCCTGAATCAACTCTTCAATAAGCCGGTTCTGTCCGAATGGAAGCTCATACTCACGTCGGTCGGTACTTTCGCAATCTTGCCAAGCATTTTTGTTGAGCCCACCGATATAAATCACCACATCCGCCTCCTTAGCCATAGCGACAGCCTCGGCACGCAGTCTGTCCTGCTCCTCTTGCGGCACTATATCCTCAGCCTCATAAAGTGTACGGCCACAAGTATATCCGGGAGCATATTTCACCTTATCCCCATATAACTTCTGTAAAGCTGCTAAAGGGGATACATAATCTTTGGGTTTCAGTTCCGACGAACCGCCGCCATCGGTAAGACGTCTCGTAGCGTTATCTCCGACTACCAGAATTGAATTATATTTTGATCCGTCAAGTGGGAGGATACCGTTATTCTTTAGCAATACGATTGATTCATCTCCGATAAGTTTGGCAGCAGCATAATGCTCGGGAGTACATTTCGACCCGTAGGGCTTATCATTATTCATGGCAGTACGGAATATCAACCTAAGAATGTTGCGTGCCTTGTCATCGACAGTGCTCTCCGGAACTTCGCCACTTTTTATCATTTCAAGATAGGGATTGGCCAGATAGTAATCATCATAACCGAAACTGCTTTCCGTAGTCAATCCGTTGGTATAGGAACCCATTTCTATGTCAAGACCATTGAGAGCAGCCTCTTTGGTATCATGCGCCCCACCCCAGTCAGTAATCACGACACCGTCAAAGCCCCATTCTCCACGGAGGATATCATTTAGCAATCTTGAATTGTGGCAACAATGCTGACCCCATATCTGGTTGTAGGCACCCATGATGGACCACGCACCACCCTCCTGGACAGCCTTCTTGAAAGCCGGAAGATATATCTCATACAAAGCTCTGTCAGACAGATCAACATCCACCGTGCCTCGCCACTTCTCCTGATTGTTGAGGGCGAAATGTTTCACACATGCAGCCACACCGTTTTTCTGCAACTCCTGAATATACGGTATCACCATTTCTCCTGCCAGATAGGGATCCTCACCCATATATTCGAAATTTCGTCCGTTCAACGGCGTACGGTATATGTTAACACCGGGACCCAATAAAACATCCTTTTCACGATAACGGGCCTCCTCTCCTATGCTTTTGCCATACAAGGCCGCCAGTTCCGGATTCCAGGTAGCAGCCAAAGCCGTCAGGGCGGGAAAAGCTGTTATTGAATCGTTGGTCCAGCCGGAATAACCCCAGTCATTCCAGTTGATTTCAGCTCTTACTCCATGAGGACCGTCACTCATCCATATCTCAGGAATTCCTAATCGCTCTACACCGGGAGATGAGAACTTACTTTGCGCGTGACACAAGGCAACTTTCTCCTCAAGTGTCATACGTGAAAGGGCATCCTCAACACGTTTTTCTATCGGAGCACTACTGTCAAGATAGACAGGTTTTTCGGCTGATATATTCATTCCAAGCGAAGACATAGCCATAGCTAACAATATTATATTCTTTTTCATTTTTTATTTAATCATTGTGCTTCAATAATCACGGATGAACCCTCAAGTCCGGGAGAGGTGGCTTTTACTTTTATCTCCCCTTTCTTTCCGTCATTCTGTACAATCACCAATGCTTTTCCATAGAAAGCTTTTCTACTGTCAGACTTGAATGGCTCAAGCGAAATCGGAGACCCGTTATCCACCCCGGCATTAAAGCCGCTTCCCTCCACGGTAAAGAGAATCTCATTTTCTGCAAGTGGACACAGATTTCCATCTTTGTCCACAACCTCTACCATGACATAGCTCAGATCAGTGCCGTCGGCTTCAATTTGTGTGCGGTCAGGTGTAAGCTTTAACGCGTATGGGTCGGAAGCAGTATTTACAAATGTGCGTTTTACCTCCTTACCATCTTTACGACTCACAGCCTCAAGCCTACCGGGTGCGTAAGGCACTCTCCAACTTACATGATATGCTCCGCCTTCCGGTTTCTTTGAGCCAAGAGACTGTCCGTTAAGGAAAAGCTCCACTTCATCGGCATTATTGAAATACGCCCATACATCAACTTCCTCACCCGGAGCCCAATTCCAATGTGGAAACAGATGAAGCACATCAAGATCGGGTCGCCAGCGACTCTGATACATATAATAGCTGTCTTTAGGATTGCCGGCAAGGTCTACAAGACCGAAATAAGAACTACGCGCCGGCCAACCGTAAGGTGTCGGTTCTCCGATATAGTCAAAACCTGTCCATACAAACTGCCCCATTATGAAATCATTGTCTTCCACATGCCGCATAGTTCCCTCATGAGTGTTACCCCAGGGAGCGTGGCAGTTATCGTATGCAGAACAAGAGAATGACTCGTCATAAAAAGGTTTGTCCCAACGTTCCGGCCACAGGAACACACTGTCGGAAGGCATACGGTAATAACCTCGTGTCTGAAGAGCAGAGACACTCTCGGTGATAATAAATGGCTTACCGGGAAAATTCTTTGGCACATCCTTAAACCAATCGTCATGATAATTAAAGCCGATAATGTCAAGAGCACCGCTCCGGAAAAGATGATTACCCGGATCCGGTTCGTTACAGCCTGCCGTAACCGGCCGTGTAGGATCAAGTTCACGAGTCATATCAGCCAATTTGCGTGTCAGCAGGGAATTGACTGAGAGCTCATCTCCTTCGTTAGCCAACATATCCTTTCCATGTCCGAAATTTAATAGTAAATTGGCCTCTGCCAATGACAGAGTGTCGGCGCTCGCATCACTCCATTGCTCAAGAACTTCATTGCCGATACTCCAGATGATAATAGAAGGATGATTGCGGTCTCTCACCACAAGATCTGTCAGGTCTCGTTCATGCCAATCAGGGAAATAGCGTGAATAATCATGGGCGGTCTTTTTCTTCCGCCACATATCGAAAGTTTCATCCATCACCATCAGCCCCAGAGAATCACACAATTCAAGCAATTCCGGAGCAGGAGGATTATGGGAAGAACGTATAGCATTAGCCCCCATATCCTTCATGATTTTCAACTGTCGGGCAATAGCTGCTTTATTGACTACAGCACCTAAGGCTCCCGCATCATGATGCAGACACACACCATTTATCTTCATTCTTTCTCCGTTAAGAGAAAAGCCCTTTTCAGCATCAAAGTCAAGAAAACGGAAGCCGGTCTTTGTGATGTATTTATCTATAGTCTGTCCGTCTACCTTGATTTCATTCACGACCGAATAAAGATGCGGGGTTTTGACCGACCATAGCAGAGGGTCCCTTACAATCAATGGTTGCTCAATATTTTTCTTATCTCCTTCTTCAAGGTTCAAAAGACGTGCATCACTTGCCACTACACGCCCGTCGGGAGCAATCACGTAAGTTTCCATTTCTGCCTTAACAGTGTGTTTACCCGTATTTTCCACTTCTGTGATGACAGTGAGATCAGCTGTCTCCTTCGTGACTTTGTCCTGCCGCACAAATGTACCCCATTGGGCCACATGCACCGGATTTAGTATCCGCAGCCATACGTGTCGGTAAATACCGCAACCGCTATACCACCTTGAATTAGGCTGTTCAGCATTGTCTACCCTCACCGCTATGACATTCTTACCCGGCTTGAGCCAAGGGGTGAGATTGTAACTGAAGGAGGCATATCCGTATGGTCTCGTCCCAAGTTCATGCCCATTGATATACACCGTGGCGTTCATGTATGCGCCGTCAAAGTCAACATAAATGCTCTTATCTTTCATCTCCGGAGTAAAGTCGAAAGTCTTCCTATACCATCCTATACCACCGGGGAGAGCGCCTCCTCCTGTACCTGAAGGATTATCCTGACTGAAATTTCCCTCTATCGCCCAGTCATGAGGCAAATTAAGACTACGCCAGGAAGCATCATTGAAATCTGCGGCCGACCATCCCGCGTTATCACCGAGTGTAAATTTCCATCCCTTGTCAAAAGATACGGCCCGATTATCGGTCCCCGCCCACGCAATAGATGCGCAGGCAAGGAGACCGATGCAAGCCATAATAAACCTTATAAAATCTTTTTTCATCCTTAAAATTCTGTAAAAACTTAAAGGCTTTTCTTTAGTTTACTATCAAATTATAGTTTTACTTTTATTTCAGAGCCTGAATACTTCACTTCCTGACCCTTTGCTTCACGTGAATATCCCACAGGTGTCTCGGGTGACACTTTTATCACATTAAAAGTACGCTCTTTCAACATCCCGGGGAATTCCCCTTTCCGATTACCGATAGTGAGTGTCTGAGAAGAATTGTCATAACTGAAAGGAATCATTGCGTATGCACCTTTTTCATAATTATAGTTCATATTCTCATCTTCATAGAGTGTAAACTCACCGTTATCACCCGTGTAGACATAAAGGTTGATGATATCGGCCGGTTTCTGGTCAGCATATTGCATCTCGGGCCCGAAGGGAACAATAGCACCCGATCTTACATAAAGAGGCAGTTGTTCGTATGGAGCCGGCATAACAAGGCTCTCTCCCCCCTTTGATACTTCCTTGCCGGTATAAAAATCATACCATATCGCTCCTTTGGGGAAGTAAATCTCACGCTTCCTGTCGCCATAATTATATACCGGAGCTACAAGGAAAGCATTGCCGAACATATATTGGTCTCCGATTCCACGAGTTGCAGTATCAGCCGTAAATTCCATAACCATCGGACGCATAACTGTATAATCGTCGAAATGAGTCTTTCCTGCCAATGAATAGATGTAAGGCATCATGTCGTAGCGTAAATTCGTATAGTAAACTACCGATTTATAGGCAGGATGACTTTCAGGGGCAATGTTAAAGATCTCTCTGTAAGGCCACTGTCCGTGAGCACGGAAAAGTGGTGCAAACGCACCGAACTGATACCATCGTGTATTCAATTCCCTCCACTCCTTAAGGTCTTCATTTTCACGGCCGGTCTGATTATAGTCGGCCTGTGCTTTCACGAAACGGTCTTCCACACAGAAGCCGCCGATATCCATGGTCCACCAAGGTATGCCGCTCATTGCGAAATTAAGACCGGCAGAAATCTGAGCCTTCATATCTTCCCAACGGGTAGCTATGTCACCACTCCACGTGGCCGTGGAATAACGTTGCAACCCTGCGAATCCGGAGCGGGTAAGCAAGAACACACGACGGTCGGGATCCACACTCCGCTGTCCGTTATATATGGCATCCGCATTAGCAAGAGCATAGGCATTGAAATACTTGGTAGAAGGCCCGAGTGCAGTAGGTGTGATAAGATCTTTACGATACTGTATATCCGTACAATCCCGGATATTCGGTTCCGATGCATCCATCCACCATGCGTCGATGCCGAGAGGCACATAATGGTCGTTGATCTGACTCCAGAACAGTTTACGAGCATCCGGATCGTATGCATCATAAAAAGAGCTGAGATAACCGGGACCTACCCAATCTCGTATACTGTCTTGAACAGGAAGCTTATACATCCACCCTTTCTCATCAAATTCCTTATAGTGGTCGGTGGTTACATAGAACTTCGGCCATACCGAAATCATAACTCTGCCGTTCATGCTATGGATTGAATCCACCATGCCTTTAGGATCCGGGAAACGGTCACGGTCAAATTCATGGCTACCCCAGGAATCCTCTTTCCAATGAAGCCAGTCTATCACAATATTGTCAATTGGAATACCTCGGCGACGGAATTCAGCTAAAGTGGAAAGCACTTCTTCCTGAGTGTTGTATTTCTCTCTGCTTTGCCAATATCCCATAGCCCACTTAGGCATGATAGGAGCCTTTCCCGTAAGAGTGCGATAACCGGAAATCACATCATCCATGTTATCTCCGTATACGAAATAATAGTCTATGCCGTCCTGCATCTCTCCCCACCAGCTCATATCGAGTTGTTCTTTCGGATCACGCGGATTATACACTCGCAGGCCACAGTAAGCCACCGACCCGTTAGGCTCCCACTCAATCTTGACAGGCACTCTCTTATTGGCCTCAAGATTTACCTCAAATTTGAAGCTGTTGGGATTCCATGCGGTGCGCCAACGCTCCGGCACTACCTCTTTATTGTCGATAAATACTTTCTGATAACCGGAATAATAGAGTATGAATTTATATTCTCCGGTTTCTGAAGCCTCTATCTCCCCTTCATAAGTCACATGCGAACCGGCAAAATTAAAATTCTGAGGGAGATTCACTACATGGGCAAGATCTCCTCTTATGAGATGTTCGAAATAAATTGAATCTTCACGCTGCACAAGAGTTGTCTCCTCCCTGTTAGCCGGAACATACGTGCCCGTTAAGGCTCCCTCTTTGCCATCCTTGTCGTAAAGCTTGAACACGTCTCCAAGCTGTTTATAACCGTCGGGATTACCCCAGCGGCAAAGAGAATAGCTGTCCCAGAGAATACCGTAGTTGTCAGTGGAAACTACAAACGGCACTGATACCTTGGTATTATATTGGAAAAGTTCCTCATTCTTGCCTTTATAATTGAACTCATCTGACTGATGTTGTCCCAGACCATAGATACCCTCATCTTCAGAAAGTGACTGAAACACCTGACGCACTGTATATCCTTTGGTACCCTCAACCTCTATTGGAGAAAACTCCCTTCCTCCTTCAGCTTCAGCTACAATCAATTTTCCTTCGGAATTGTAGAATTTTACATCCCCCGTGGTTAGTGAAACTGTAGCACGTACGGCTGGGGTCACTACTGATACAGTAGAATCAGTCTCCTCAATCTTATAATCAGCTTTAACTTCCGGTTTAACCACGACCAGACTCGCATCCGGTGCAAATTTTTTATCAGGTGTGGCCGTCACACGGATTATCTTATCACTGAACACCTGCAGACGCACACGTCTCAGATCATTTTCCTTTTCCGGAGAGATATTTACGATGATACCCCCGTCGGTCTTTTCGTACTTACCGCTGCCACATCCGCAAAATAGTGCCGCAGTCAGCAACAATGTTGAAATGGAACCAAGTTTCATATATTTCAGATTAGATTTTCGGTTATGCAAATGTAGGTAAAAATACTGAATTTTTACCCTTATAGAAAATATTGTACCACTTTTAGATAATATTAGTCAACTAAATTACTAAAGGCGCTTATTTATGAGAGGATAGCGTGGCTGCCACATCGCGCGAAATAAACGATACAGGAACAGATCCTAAATCGGGAACATTAAAGGATTTGAGGTTATAATCATAAAAGGATGGTGACTTCTGGGGCAATACAAATGGTTTTGAGACCTCTCCGTCTGCTGAAACATGCGCGAAATAAGGCTTACCGTAAAGACCGTCATCTCGCTTGCTGGCAAAGACAAACCAACTGCCCGACGATGACCAGGTATGATAAGTGTCGCTCATGGAACTGTTGACACGACTGAGAGCATCTATCGCACCGGTTTCGAGGTCTATCATACGAAGATCTGCCTCCCTATGCCAGATAGGGAAAGTTCCGAAGTCAGATACTGTATAAAGCAGCCGTTTCCCGTCAGGCGATACCCGAGGATGACTCACGCTTCCATGTTCTGCATCACCACATACTACGGTGTCAACTTCATTCCCAAATACACCGTTTTTCGTATCGAAACTTATGCTGCACAAACTATAATGAAGACTGTCAAGGCGGGAGGGTCGCGCCGGACCATCGGCAACACAATAATAGATCCTGCTACCGTCTGATGAAAATGTGGGGAATGTCTCCAGACGGGTTGTATCGGCAAGAAGCGGGGAAGATAATACTCTGTCATTTAGCAAATCATAGACATAGACATCCGATTTTGTGTCAAAAACTTCCAGACGTTTGTCAGGCCGTGAATGAAAGGCAGGTATAATGACATTCGTAGAAAAAACTATATACTTACCTGACGGATCAAATTGGGCATATACCGACCCTGAAATCATATCGGGGGTCTTGAAATTGAGTAGCCGTAGTTTCCCCTTGTCATTGAGTATCATTCCACCACCCTCTCCTCTCACATATAAGAATGAAAGGTCGTTGTTGCCCGGTGCATGAGTATGACAATTCATACACCGGTTACCTACTGAATTATAATCGCAGAGCACACGTTCAGAAAAGTCTTCGATATTCCTCTCCACAATCTGAAGCCGGGAAAACACCTCGTAGTCAGGTTCGATAAGCCGATAGGTAAGATATGGATCAATGACATCTCCTGACACAAACACATCGAAAGGTCTGTATTTTATCCATTCATCCCCTTGTAAGGCCGTAACGCTCACTGTCACTGTCTTACCGGCAGCTCTTTCCATCAGTTTTTTCCAATCTTTCAAATCAAATATTGCTTCACATCCTTTTTTACATGATTCTATTTCATAACCCTCCGTTGAAACTGTCACCCGGACAACCTTGCAAGTATCCCGTAGCAAGAAATTCAACGGAGCTATGTTTTTTGGTACTGTCACTCCGATATAATCCGGAAAGATCGGAGGAAATGAATCTGATTCTATTTCATTTTTAGGAGTCGGAGTACAAGAAGCTACCAGTATGGCCAGTAGCGAAACCAGTATAAATATTTGTCTCATTTAATTATCACTGTTTATCGAAATAATACCAGTAAGTGCCATTGAATCTCGCATCACCACGGCGATTACTGTAAGTGTTGAATAATTCCACCATCGGCCCCGGCACAATATACTTGTTCCATTCCTCCTGCGATGCGCCCGTACCGGCCAGATAAATCATAAGGGCCTGCTGATAAAGATCTTTATATCTTGGTGAGCCTTTTGACATACAATAAGTATCATAATCCAATTTAAACGTATCCATATCTTTCAAAAGCAGATCTGTACAGAGCAGATAGTCCAAAGCAAGCTTATTGTCGGGATTAGATTCAAGAAGTTCAAGCAGTATATGACGGCAGTTGTCACCTAATCTGATATTATCTTTATTATTCGACAGTGCACGGCGCCGAACCATCTCTATTTCTGAGTCCGGAGAGATAGTGCCCGGTGTATGATTTCTGCTCCATGAAGAATATGCATACGTTTTTTCAAGCATACGAAGATACTTCAGAGCTGCGAGCGTATCACCGCTCACAAGATTTATCTCCGCCAGACGCTTGATCATACGTACATTACGGTTACGGGGTGAGAAAACATTGCGCATCATAGCCGCTCGTTCGGCGTAGGTCATGTCGCCAAGTTCATAGTAAAGGTCATTCATCATATTGATGATCATCAGCGGTGTCTTTTCTCCTATTGTTGTGAGAGTACCAAGATTTTTCACCGGATACTTTAGCAAACAGTCAGGCAAAGAATCCTGCAATCCACTTGAGAGATAGTAGTAAAAAGCAGTTATGTCGTCCGGAGAATCCACTTTCCTCGCAAGCTGTTTGGTAAGATTATAATCTCGCCGGTAAAATGCATCTGATATGGCAAGGCGACGTTCAAAGGCTGTCTGCGGTAAAGAGGGAGTAGCAACCCCGGGATACAGCAAAGCCTTTCGATATGGCAAGGCGTAAGTATCGCAAAGAGCACAAGGCATACCAAAACAAAATACTATGGCACACATTGCCGGAACCCACCTGCACCAACCCCTTTTATTACCTCCATAATTTACAAAAGTAAATAAAATTATAATTACAGTTGTAAGAATAGCTCCAAAACCAAAAGTCCAATAAGACAATATTACCAAAAGTGGTGACAGATCACTGCTAAGTGTGCCATTCCAAGTTCTGATTCCACTCACTAATCCCCAACTGATTCCTCCACCGACACATAGGAAAAAAGCTAATGTTGTGGCAGACGATAGTGAACATCCGATCAGTAGAATCGCAAGGAGACCCGTCAGAATCCAAGTAATAAAACTATTTGTCAAACGTATGGCTACCATAGCGAAACTTATCAGGCAATAAACTATTGCTGATGTAAGGATCATGGCACCGGCTACTGTATGATGATAAAATTGGGTGAGCCATTCTCCTCCAAGACATCCGAGCCAAGCAGGTTTGTTGAAATAGGATGCGATCCATTGCGGTGTATTAAGAAATATCTGATTCTGTTCCTGCCATAACAGATGTGAGGGATATGCCGTAGCGTAAAATATAGCCAAGGCTATAAAGAATATAATCCCGACGATAAGAATTATTGTTTTTTGTTTTAACACTTTCATATCATTTCACACTGACATTGTTAATCTCACCGGACTGCACCATCGAACGCACACGCGGCATATCAAGTATAGTTTTTTCAGCTACAAAATCCGGTGCATTGAATGAATGTAAAGCCTCGTCATAGTATTGACGGGGATTTCGCTGAGGCAGAAGAAAGGGTTTGGTTGCCTTCCCGTCAGTGCCTATACATGAAAAATAGAGATTACCATACATGCCGTCAATACGTTTGCTATTGAAAAGAAACCACCCTCCATCGGGACTCCAGTTATGATAAGCATCACTGTACTCACTGTTTACCTCTGATAATTCCCGCGTCTCTCCGGTAGTTAAATCCATTATCCATAAATCGGCATCAGCGTGGTGTATGGGTGAGGTACCGTATTCCGTAAGGTTGTACATCAGGTACCGACCATCATAAGATGGTCTGGGCAGACTCACACTTTTGCCAATTGAAGCGGCACAGATGAGCGTATCTATTCTGTTGCCGAACGATTCACTCTCCACATCGAAATCGATGCTACATAAATTGTATTTCAATCTTTCATATCCACCCGGCATTGTCACTGAATCTGCCATACAGAAATAGATTTTCTTTCCGTCCGGAGAAAAGGCCGGTGTGGTTTCGCAATGAGGTGTAGCCACAATCGGTGATGTTATAAGCCGTTCGTTATCCGTATCGAGCACAATCAAATCCGATACTACGTCCCACGGCTCGATGTTATGTTCCTTGTCAAGATAAAAATTCTGGACTATCCGGTTAACTGAAAAAGCAATATACCTGCCGTCAGGGTGCCAGTAACCATAAGTGGCATTTCCGGCTGTCTCCGCTGTTTTTGTATTAAGATATACAAGTTTGGATCCGTTGTTGAGAATCGTACCGCCGTTCTTCCCACGGACATGTATCGAAAATCGGTCAGAGCTTCCACGATTGGAATAATGGCAGTTGAGGCACTTTCCACCGACAGCGGTTTCTTCCAGTATCGGAGTTTCTTCAAAAGAGGATAACTCCCGTTGGTAAATTCCGGTCTTGCTGAAGGTTTGGTAACCGGGAGCAATCTTGCGATACACGACACCATAAGCATTCAACGGAATGTCACTGACATGCATGACAAAGGGTGCGTAACGTCTCCACTTACCCTCTTTATCCTTGACACTGACATCAAATGTCAGATCTGCACCGACATTGTGTGACGTCAGCTCATGCCATTGTTTCCCGTCGAAATCGGCCCGGTCACCTGATGTCTCCAACTCACCCCCCTTTTCCCCACTCACTTTTACATAGACATAATCTGCATTTGAATCAACTATATTGAAATTCATTGGTGCGATCTGTGCAGGAATGGTGACATCAATGTAGTCCGGAAAGATTACCGGCATTTCTTCCGAAGGTGATATCTGAGGGGGACGCTCTCTACCACAAGTTGCAAACAATATGGTTATGCTTAGAAAAAGATATTGATAGAATCTCATAAATCATTCATGTGTAGGTTGATAATCAGCATTGGAACCACTTGAAGGAGTGGAAGCGGCCGAAGGGTGATATGAATTGTTGAGAAAATAAATTCCATAAGAGCCGGGTGCGGCTGTCTGCCATGCGGCAGGGTTATTCTTATTAGTCATCACCACTTTTGCCAGAGCTGCGGTCTGTCGTCTCACTTCCTCACTCACCGGGAAAGGCATACCCTCGAAGGTCTGATGACTGAAAGTCCAGTACATAGCTATAGCCTCCTGCACATGAAGAGGAATAGAATGAAGACCCGTTTGTCCGGAATAGTAGTTATAAACACCTACCAGTGCCTCCAGATTTCTGTTGAGCATGGCGGCCGCACAAAAATATTGCCATGCCAAGGAATTTGACCCGTTACCGTCTATAGCAAGCATAGCTAATATTTTATCAAGCTGAGTGTAATCGTAGAATCCCTCTTTCTTGAATCCGTTACGTCTTAAATGTCCATAGAGAGGATGTGCTTCCACTGCTTTGTCATTTCCAAGCAAAGCTTCGGCCTCTTGTGCCCAAGGAGCATAATAGAGGCTATGGCTAAGAATTTTTATATATTTTGCCGCTATTTCGTAATTACCGTTTATAAGCATACATTCGGCCATTCGCTTCATCAGTCGTCCACTCTTACGATCATTCATTATCGCTTCCTGTAAATCAAACGTCGTGGAAAAAGCTATATTAGTTAGTCCTAACCGATATAAGGCTTCGGCTGTGATAAGTTGAGTGGTGTTGTCAAGTCGATCCCTCCCTATCAGCCCCTCAATTCCCTTCTGATTATAATGAAACATTGTCTCGGGCAACTGTCCTGTCATACCTAAGGCGAGATTAAGCGCCTGTAGGGAAAAAGAGTCAGAAGGTTTCTCTGCAGCGGCTTTGGAGATTATATCAGTCCATCGTCCTTGTCTCACAAAGGAATCGTAAGTCAACAAGCGACTCTTCTCATTATTGAAACAGGAGGGTACATAGATAATTGCAAAAAGAAACACAGCTGCCACAGACACATATTCTACAAGTGTTGAACGTAATTTCAATATCGAAAATAATGAAACCGCCACTGTTATCCCCCCTATGATAAAAAGAACCCATGAATAAACCTCAGGCACTCTATAATAATTGAAGCCAGCCAACATTGTGCTCAAAGGATATTGCTCAAACCAAAGGGAATGCATAGCTATAACTAAAATGAAAGCTACGGGAAGACTTATGGCTATAGCTATCGGACGACGGAGAAGAATACCACCGGCCAATACAAAAATCGCGGCGAAAGCTCCGGCCAGCCAATAGAGTATTATGAACCCCAATACACTGAACGATATTGCAACAAAGTTACTCCTTACTTTACAGAGTGTTATCATGAAAAGGGAGAAGTTGGTCATCAACATAGCCATTGCAAATGACAACAGGATATTTTCATCTCCCATAGCTCCAAGATATAATACTGAAGGGAGTGCCGAGAAAGCGTATGCAGTTATCGGTAGATCACCCTTTCTGCAAGCCAAGCCTAAAAAAACCTGACATAGAGTCAAAACAAGTGCTGTCAGTAGAGCACCATACACCGGCACATAGTAGAACTGCACTATGAACTCTGAAATATAATCAGCCAATCCTCCGGGTATGGCGACTGTCCGGACAAAATAGTTGCCCGTAAAAAGAAACAACTGATTTTGCTCATGGTATAAAAGATATTGTGAACATTGAAGCCACAGGTAAAGGAATATACCACACAGTGTCACTACGGAGATAAATCCCCTTATGATGATCTTTCTTGTCATTACAGGAAAAGCTTATCTTACTTTTGTAGGAATCCGTTCATCTGACAGAATTGCATCAACCGCTTCACGGCTGTTGAAGTCTACCTTAGTTTTGGTAAAATCAGGAGTATTGAATGAATACAGCGATTGGGTGTAATACTCTTCAGGATTAGCTTGCGGTAGAAGAAAAGGTTTGGAGAACTTGCCGGTGTCATCAATGGATGTGAGGTAAAGATATGAATATAATCCATCATGACGTCTGGAAGTGAAAACCATCCAACGGCTGTTGTCACTCCAATTGTGAAAGCTATCGGCCTCTTCACTGTTGATTTCATCAACGGCACGTGCCTCTCCGGTAGCCAGATCAAGAAGCCATTGGTCCGACTCTTTATGCCAGATACTGAAATAACCGTAATCACTGAGGGTAAACAAAATATATTTGCCATCGTATGATGGCCGGGGCCATGTTACACTTTTGCCGACCACGGCAGCATTGAACAACGTGTCAACCTGCGATCCGAAGCGTCCCGTATTCTCGTCAAAAGAGATTCTACACAGATTATATTTCTCATCTTTATGACCCAAAGGGTATTCCTGTTGGTAACACGTGGTGAAATATAGCCACTTCCCGTCAGGTGAGAAGGAAGGTGTATTTTCCGACCATGCCTTCGTATTCAGCAGCGTATCAATAAGAATTTCATTTTTTTCCGTATCATACACAATTACATCTGAAGACAGGTCGAAAACCTCCAGACGCTTCGGCCCTGAAATATGAAAACCTTGTCGGGTCTGATTGGTGGAGAAAGCACAATATCGTCCGGAGGGATGCCAGTACGGATAAACCATAGAGCCACCCAACGTATCGCTTGAGGCCTTTAGCCATGTGCATTTACCATTTTTATTCACCATCGTAGCTCCATGTTCACCACGCACATGAAAGACAAAGTCTTTTGGGGATGTACGGTTGGAGGTGTGGCAATTGTAACATTGCCCGTCGGTCATAGTATTTTCAATTATAGGGTATTCATCGAAACTCCCGAGATCTCTTTGATAAATACCCATTTTACTGTAAACTTCATATCCGGGAGCAATGCGACGGTAAGTGAGGCCCCATTGATCAAGGGTATAAGGACTGACTTTTATTATGAAATCCTCATACTCAACCCATTTTCCATCTATCTTGGCACACACCGACACCGTAAGCGTTTTTCCACGGTTTTCTTCAGTAAGCTTATGCCATTTTTCCAAATCAAAATCAGCATACTTCCCGTTAGTATGAAGTTTTTCACCGTTCTCACCTTTTACTGTGACATCGACACGTTGCACCTCTCCCGGAGTATTGACAACTGCAAAATTGAGAGGAGCTATCTCTGCCGGAACAGTCACTCCGATATAATCGGGGAAGATGACAGGAGGGGCTCCGGCTTTCGTAACATCGCTTGGCTTATGGCCACAGCTGACAAAAATCAATGAAATTAATAGGGTCAGGATTTTATTTTTCATTATGTCTTTCAAAAATCGAGTTATGTTAAGTACGCAGTGTAGATTTACCGGACAGGATATTATTCATCAGACAGAAGATAATAATAGAGTGTACGCCTATATGGCTCGATCGTCATATTTTCTTTTGAAGTCCATACCCGCGCGAAATCTCGAAGTGATTGTTCCACCGCGGGAGAAACCACACCGGATGGTACGGGTTGCCTGTTTTTCATGGATATGAATGCCAATGCCTGTTGCGCCAACAGAGGATTATAAGTCGGTTGACTTTCCGCCACGACACCCATATATTGCATAAATTTATCAAGATTTCGTTGTAGAAGCGGATAGAGAATAAGATACTGCTTTGCCAGATTATTTCCCGGATCTTTTAGAAACAGCTGACCTAATGTTTTGTCAAGTTCTCCTTCACTGAACAGATAATTCTCATCTATCATTCTCGTGCGAAGTTGGCCGTAGAGCGGATGTGTGGTCACAGCATTAGTGTCTTTAAGCAATTCAAGATTTCGCTTGGCCCATTTCCTATAGAAAAGAGTATTTTCAAGCATCCTCAGATACTTCTGTGCCAGAACATACTCACCTCGTATGATGGCGGCTTCTGCCATGCGTTTCACGGCACGACTACTCTTGTTATAGTTTGGTATAGCTTCCATGCCTTCAAAGTAGAAACGCTGTGCGCTGTTAATCATGCCCAACCGGAAGAAAATCTCACCTGTAGTCCATGAAGAAAGCGGCTCTTTCACGAAATTCGGAAGCAAACCTTCTGTACCGTGCTGATAATAATCAAATGCACGCGAATCGAGTTGACCTGTCATGCCTAAAGCAAGGTTTGTGGCACTGACACTAAGTGGAAGATCGGGATTATATTGCTCAGAGTAGCGGATAATTCCCTCCCAATCATTGGTTCTTACCATATAGTCATAGTCAATCAGGCGATAAGTGAGTGTATCATACGATTTAGGATACAACAATACTATCGCTATAACCTCACCGGCAATCAGTGTAGGTATAGTTATTTTTTGAGGAATACGGCCAATAAAGAGTGCAATAAGAGGCATCAACGCACATATACACTCCACAATAATCTGACCTCCGGTAAGCACATCGGGAGTCATCATATAACCTATACCTATCAATTGATAGCTAAATGGATAAGGTAAAGTTGCTGACCAGATCAAGATATTTGCTGCGAGCCATGCGACGGATACAAAAAGAAAAACCGTTTTTCCTAAAGTTGAAACCCGACTACTAAAGACACCTATTACAATCAGGAGAGTAAAAATGAATGTGGTGGGGCCTGTGAGCCAATAAAGCAACGAAGTGCCTACAGCCATTATAATATATTGCCCCTTAAATTTAAATTGACTTGCCGTACCGGAAAATAGGCAGGCAAACGCAAGGGTAATTATCAAAGCTATTAGAAAACTGATTCTCACATCCGGATTTCCCAAAAACAGCCACACGGATATCAAGGGAATAACGGCAAGGAGATAACTGGTAAACTTTGAAGTAGACGGCGCATATCTCATGTCAAGGAAGTAACATGAGAGTAAAAGCAACAGCATCAAGCCGACCATTACAGCGGCTCCTATCCAAAAGTTATTGAAGAATTGTGAAAAAAACTCTCCTATATAGACAGCCATGCCACCCGGCATTCCAACATGATCCTTGAAGTATGAGCCGGTAGTCTGAAACAACTGAAGTTGCTCCCGATAACTGAGAACAGCACGATATGGAAATGCCCAGAAATAATATAGGATTAATGCAATAACTGAAGAGAAGCCAATGAGAATATAATTCGTTAGGGATGTATCGGTTTCTCCGTTATTTCGGTGTTTGTTTGACATGATGTCGAGTTAGTCTATTTTTAAGCAAAGTTACGGATAATCGGAAAGTTATGCAAAATTATATCAAAAAAAGAGTACCTTTCTTCATTAATCCGGTGTGCCGTATTGCTGACGTAGCAGGTTGTAGGCAGTGCCTGAACCAAGTATGCGCATAAGGTTATGAATCTGATTCAGATAATGACCGTTGAAGTTACGCAAAGAATCAGCCAGTGCATTGGCATACACAGTATCTCCTTGTTCTCGAAGATATTTGATATGTTGAGATTGGTTCCAATGTACTTTATCACGGTTTTCTTTAAGCAGTTTCCATGCCTGCAACACATCATTCTGAGGAGTACCTTTTCCGGAGGACGTACTGTCAATCACAACTGTAATCACACCGGGTTCTGTCACGACCAAAAGATCTTGCGTTCCATAACGCACTCTCTTGTCCACTGTCACACGTGCAAGAAACTCACCTTTATGACCTCTGAATTCAAACTTTCCATCTTTAATAACCATCGAATCTACTCCGATGCTATCTTCAATAGTCGGTGAGCCGTAAGGTACTAAAAACACACGCTGTCCGTTTAATCGCTCCTGAGATGTAGATCCTTGTATTACATATTCCTCCTTGGATTTAGAGCAACATACGACGCATAAACAAACAACGCTCAACAATGAATAAATAATTTTTCTCATTTTCTTTAACAAAACTGAATTAGATAAAAAAACGGATGAGTTAAAAAAGGATGCGCGTTAAAAAACACGCATCCTTTATATATTCTGCAATCAGTGATTACTTACCGAATGACCACCATGTACATTCAGCCCAACCACCTGTGCCTTCAGGAGCATAGATCAGAATCATGGCATCTGAACCTAAATAACCTATCTCAAAGCTTGTGGGCTGGAAGCCCTCTGTATTGATAGCGAACGGCCAAAGGATAGTTCCCTCTGAAGTGTTGAGGTTACCAATGCTGAAGTGCTCGGCATTTGGAGTCATATCGAGAGAGAATGAACCTTGACGGATTTGGTTACCATCTTTACCGAATACTGTGATGGAGGCCTCATCTTCATTAAACACCATCTTTGAATCAGCATATTCCTCGCCCTCAACATAAGCAGGACCGGCGTGTTTCATCTGACTTTCGAAAGTGTCACCGCAGGTACCATCGTTGACACCGCAGCCCCACCATGCACCGTTGATTGCACCGGTACCGTCTTGAGAACCTGCCATATAGCCACCGTTACCCCATACGGCACCACCGTTAACCTCCGTAGGTTTCCAATGCCAATCGTGGGATGCAAGTGTGCCCGAAGGATCATCATCACTCATGAATGACCACCATGTACATTCACCCCAGCCTCCTGTACCTTCAGGAGCGTAGATCAGAATCATACGTGACACATCAAGGTAACCGATCTCAAACGCTTCCGGCTGCATACCTCCTGTATTGATGGCGAAGGGCCACAGGATAGCACCTTCCGAGGTCTCAAGTATACCTCTTGAGAATGTCGCTGCGTTGGTAACTTCGTTATTGTTGTAGTCCTTGATGGCAAATGAGCCCTCATTGATCTTTACACCCTCGTTGCTGTAAGCTGTAAGAGAGCCGTCTTCATTGAATTCCATGTAAGACAGAGCATAACATTCGCCCTGAACTTCAGGCCAACGGTCACCGGCATGTCCAGTCTGGCCCTCAAATGTGTCGCCGCAATCACCGTCGATAACACCACAGCCCCACCAGGCGCCGTTGATATCAAGACCGCCATCCTGCTCACCGGCAAGATAACCGCCGTTACCCCAAACAGCACCCCCGTTTGAATTGGTAGGCATCCATTTCCATTTCTTAACGCCGTTATTGGATACAAGCACCTTGACAGCGGGCTCAAGAGCCTGTGCGACCTCGAGTGTGAATTGCTTCTCAGCCACTACCTCTGTTCCGTCAGAATTAAGATATGAGAAATAGAGAGTCTGAACTGCATCACTACCTCGGGAAGGCAGATAATAGAACATACCGCCTGCACGTCCGTATGAGAGCGTCTTCTTCTCCCCGTTCTTGATATAATAGGCATTCACAGCCGAGACACCGGGGAAATTAAACTGGATGTAGTTACCTGTCTCCGAAGGAGTGTAAGTGATGTTGCCGTTATCATCCTTGACAGCATCATATTGAGCGAAAGTCGCTCCTTTCATGAGAGTTTCGGCGGTCATTGTGCTTGAAAGGAACTCCCCTTCAGCTTTCTGGGGGTCGCAAGAAGTGAACACGACACCTGACAACGCCAATATCAATAGTATTTTTTTCATTTCGAGTTTTGTTTAATGGATTAGTAAACAGGTGTGCTTGCCATATTCCAATCGCTTGCGTCACTACCCCAGCCGGGGTTCTGTTTCAGCACTTCAGGATCGTTCACGATATTGATCTGACCCGGAGGAATGGGAAGGAAACCGTTGGTCTCTGCATAACGCTGAGCCCATGAAGATGAAGCATGATGCATGGTAGTCCAGCGGCCGGTATAGTTTACGGCAGAACCATTCTGCTTCTCAAGTGCGCTGGCGGCAAGGCAGTTGGAACCTCCGTCTATACCTGACCAGCGGCGAAGATCGTTGAAACGTATACCCTCGCCAAAGAGCTCCCAACGACGCTCGTTCTTGATATTATCCCAGGAATAGCCTGTCTGAGCCACTCCGGCACGTGCCTGCACTCTGTTCATCATAGTAGGATCACCTGTAAGCTCGGTATGCATCAACATCACGTCGGAAAGACGGAGAAGGATTATGTCATTGAAATGGTCACCCTGGAATGAGTTGCCGTTAGTGTTGGCCACTGTCGTGTTTTTAACACGGTAAACACCCCACCAGGTATAAGCGCTTGCATGGTCTGACCATGTAGATTCGCTACATGTGACAGTAATCCATTTCTTATTATACTTACCTGTCTCCTCTGAGCAAGAAGTAGTATAAGCAAATTGTTGAAGCTCGGTATCGCAGTCAAGCACCGTAGCTTTTTTACGTGGGTCGCTTGCAGGCCACTCGTTTACAGCATTCATATTAAACACACCTTGTCCCCAGCCTTGTCCGAATGGAAGAGTCTCAGGACCGCCGTTCTCAAAACCGTTCTCGTTGGCATCGCAACGCAGACCGCAATAAAGTGAAGTCATGTTGGTGAAACCCATTGCTACTGTACCGTTCCAAGTAGCTATATTAGAGAACTGCACCTGGAAAAGCTGCTCCTTATTACCGTTACCTGCCCAGAATTGGCCGGCATCGGCAAGATCCTCAACGTATGCATAATCGGGAGCGGTAAGCTCATTGGTGTATTGCCACAACAGACGGAAGTCAGGTATAAGCTCGGCACCGGAGTTGTTGATACAATCTTCCAGATAAGATACCACCTGGGCTTTGGTCAACGGACCGTTCACACCCTCCTGTTCAGGAAGCTCCACATCAGCAAGTGAAGCGCTCGCGAGCTCACCGGCCTTATTATAGAAGCCCTGATAGAACATATAGGCACGGGCCAGATAACCCTCGGCAGCTCCTTTCATCGCATGTCCGTCACCCCATGTGGTGGCGCCATTAGTCATGAGGTTTGAAGCCGATACAAAGTCAGCAAGAATATGAGGGAAGATTACCTCCTTGGCGCTCGCCTGAGGACAAGGATCGGGCGCTGCCGCTGCCCAATAGGCAGGGATATCACCCCAGAACTGTGTGCCCCAGAGATAGAAGAGACCACGCATGAAATAAGCCTCGCCGAGAAGTTGGTTACGGGTAGTCTCATTTCCTG
This sequence comes from uncultured Sangeribacter sp., assembly GCA_964586465.1. Taxonomy (GTDB): domain Bacteria; phylum Bacteroidota; class Bacteroidia; order Bacteroidales; family Muribaculaceae; genus Lepagella. The sequence continues at coordinate 10,678 of CAZPHL010000015.1, read as the reverse complement.
TCCAATCAAATGCATCCACTGAATAGATTATGGCGTTGGCACGTGAAATACCTACGTATGTATTGTGCCATGCACTGCTGTAGAGCTCATCCTTGTTAGTCATGAGATGACCGATTGCGTGAGCCTCGATGTCGCCTGTACCACCGGCACCGTTCGTATCGTCTGACATGATATTCCAGACGAGCCAGGGAGTCTGCAGGGGATCTTTGCAATATTGATTCATCACTCCGTAGAGTGCAGCCAACTCTTTATTAAGGTCGGCAGCCGCAGCAGGATAGTTTCCTGTATTGGCCTGGGTATAGTTGTTCGAGTCAAGAAAGTCCTCGCACGAAGTGAGGGAGAGCATTCCGACTGTCGCTAATGCAATCAAAAGATTTTTTTTCATATCTATTATAAGCTTCTCTTGATGTTAGTATTAATATTTGATGGTCACGCCGATCACGAATGAGCGGGCTGAAGGATAAAGACCGGTATCTATGCCGCGTGCCCAGCTGTTGGCTGTACCACCGTTTGAACCGATTTCAGGATCCACACCTTTATATTTGGTGATTGTGCAAAGATTCTGGAGCTGGGCATATACACGGAGTTGCTGGAACGGAGTCTTGAACTGGCTTGTGAAATCATAACCGATAGTTATGTTCTGCAGTTTGAAATAGTCGGCATTCTGCATGTAATATGTGGATACCCATTGATTGTTCTCGCTACCTACAACAAGACGCGGCACGGTATTGCTTGTGCCGGCACCATGCCAGCGATTAAGAATCTCAGAAGTGTAGTTTACATACTGATTGGCGAGGAGGGCTGTACGGTAGCACTGCATAGCCTGCATTCCGAAAGCGCCTGAACCGGCTGCGCTGAAGTCGAAGCCTTTATAATTGAAACCAAGATTGACACCGAGTGTCCAGTCAGGATTAGGATCACCTATCTCATGACGGTCACCGTCGAGAGTGATGACACCGTCGTGGTTGTAGTCCTCCCAGATGAAGTCACCGGGTTGTGCCGTTGCTAATACAGCTTGTCCGGCAGCACGGGCTGCCTCAATCTGATCCTGAGTCTGCCAGATACCGTTGTGGCTCATACCGCTGAAGTAACCGATCGGATGACCGACCTCAACCAAAGAAACGTATGAAGAATTCTGGAAGAGAGCACTGCTTATATTATCGCCGATTTTACCTGAAGCTGTGGCAAGACGGGTAACTCTGTTTCTATTATAAGAACCGTTTACATTAACATGATAGAGGAATTCACCACCGATATTGTCATTCCATGAAAGAGCAAGCTCCACACCTCTGTTTTCTACGTCACCGCCATTGATCATAGCAGCCTCTTCGTATCCGAGCACATCGTTGAGAGGTGCCTGAACAAGCCAGTCTTTAGTTTTCTTGATATACCAGTCGAATGTAACGGCCAATCTGCTACGTAGGAAGCGAGCGTCAAAACCGAGGTCCCATTGCTCTGAAGTTTCCCATGTAAGATTCTCGTTAGGTACATTCTTGGCGTATGCACCTGTCTGATATACACCTTCAACTGTCTGAATAAGATCGCTGTTGAATTTGTAACCATAGTCGGCATAATCTGTGGGTGAGAACCCGATATTGGAAAGGTAATAGAAGTTACCTACCTGACAGTTACCGTTCTGGCCCCAACTACCACGGATCTTGAAGAAGTCCATCACATTGTAGACTTTCTCCATGAAGCTTTCGTTGGTGAGCACCCAACCTGCAGATACCGAAGGATAAGTATGCCAGCGGTGACCGCGTGCGAAGTTGTTGCTGCCGTCACGACGTACAATAGCGGTGAGAAGATATTTCTCATCATAGTTATAGTTGGCACGTCCGAAGAAAGATGCGATGTTGCCCTGTTTAGGATTGTCGTAGCCGCTGTAACCGGTCATATTCGACATATTGGAAGGAATAGTGAAATCCCAGCCGTTAAGAACAAGTGAATTCAGATTTTCGGGAGAATCGCTGAAGGCCATGCTCAAACCGGATGACCAATTGGATTTCTCTATTGACTGACCGATTAACACATCGATATTGTTCTTTCCAAAAGTCGGGAGCACGTATGAGATGGTATTCTCAAGTGACAGACTTGAACTCTGATAAGAATTCTGTGAAAGACCGTAGTTTGAGCTTGCCGATGTTGAGCTTGAAGAATACGGTTTTGATGTGCTGCGATAGTTGCTGGCACTGTAGCCGGTGTTGATCTGACCCCTGTATTTGAGGTTCTTGATCGGCTCTATAATCCAATAGAATGTAGCGCCTACACCGAAATCGCGGCTACGGTTGAGTGAGCTGTATTGACCGTTGATGAAGCCTTCGTAAGGATTGGAGAAAATCATGGAACTCCAGCCGGTGCCGTCCTGTGCGAAGTTGGTGGGAGTACCGTCTTCACGGAATGCCGGAACGAGCGGTGAGTTGGCATAAACCGGCTGCATGATGTTCCAGTAACCGTTACCCTCAGCCAGGTCATGGCTTGAATGATACCAATATGACACATTTTCACCTAAGGTTATTATGCTGTGTTCCTTACCTTTCAGCAATATATGTTCCGAATTGATACGGCCGCCGTAACGTGAGTAGTCGGAAGCGTTGCTGCCACCGAGGATACCCTCCTGTTTGCTATAGTTGACAGAAATAGAGAATTTGCTGCGGTCATTACCTCCGGCAAGTGTGGCGGCATGGCTCTGCTGGAAGGCATTTTTGTTGCGGTAAACGTTAAACCAGTCTTCACCCTGCCAGCCCTGGTTTACTCTGTCGAGTATAGCCTGCGGGACGAGAGCTCCCCAATTGGTGGCTGTACCATAGGTATTGAAATTGGTCTCGTTGATGATATCCATATATTGCTGAGCGTTCAGAGAGCCCGGAGCGCGATAAGGATTCGACCAACCTACGAAACCGTCATAAGTGAGAGAGATCTTACCCTCTTTACCCTGTTTGGTAGTAACAAGAATAACACCGTTGGCGGCACGGGCACCATAAATAGCTGCTGAAGCAGCGTCTTTAAGCACGTCTATGCTTTCGATATCATTAGGGTTAATACCGTTAAGGCCATCGTTGGCTGTGCCGGAGACAATACCGTCAATAACCAATAGAGGAGAAGACTCACCGATTGTACCCATACCACGGATATTTACCTTAAAGCCTTTACCCGGCTGAGTGGAAGACTGTGTGATTTGCATACCCGGGGCGGTTGACTGTAAGGCGGTGAGTGCGTTAGATGTATTCATCTGGGCAATCTCCTCACCTTTCACCTGTAAAGTAGCGCCGGTGACAAGTTTCTTTTTCTGAACGCCGTAGCCTACCACTACAACTTCATCAAGATTGTTTTCGTTTTCCTGAAGTTCGATGTTGACAATAGGACTTTTGCCTACTTTTACTTCAGAAGGCACATAGCCGACATAGCTGACAACCAAAATATCACCGGGACCTGCATCAATCATGTAATTACCGTCGATGTCGGTAGAGGTACCTTTTTGAGTGCCTTTAACTAAAACAGTAGCACCGATAAGTGGTTCGCCACTCGGATCAGTGACTGTTCCGCGAATTCTGCTCTCAGTTTGCGCCGTTTGCCCCCCCCCGTTAACAGATTGGAGGTCAGAGGCATAAGCCTGAGGCACACTACAAGCAAGCACAGTTAAGGCTGCACTTGACAGGAGTACTGCTTTTTTCTTCTTTAGGTTCATAGATGTCTTATATGGTTAACATTAATAAGTTTCAATTCTAATCTTTATCCATCTCAAGTGATGTGGAAGGTCACTGTATCGGACGGTGCAGATAAAGACAAGTTATTACGGAAATCGGGTCAGTTTTTCGGGTCTCCCGATTGATAAAAATGGAGACTGGTTATGTAGTTTTCAAGGTTCCTTTCTTTCCTTTAAATTATGAAATTTATTGTTAATAAATACAAATACAAAATTAGCGGTAATCACAAAACCATACTAATACCTTTTTATCAAAAGCTGATACAAATATACTATTTCATAACATGATTCTGTGTATCTACCTTGCAGATATGCCATATTCTTACGAAATTTGCCATAAAGTTACAAATAATATCCAACTTAACAAATCAATAAATACAAAACATAATTTTTCCTAACTGAACTCACGCTATGATTATATCTGACCTATGCAGAGTGATAATTATATCAATCCTTTTATTCACAGGCTTTACCGCATGTGATAAGGATAATGAACTATCCCGCGGTTCTTTCAAAATCGATACCGAGCAATTGTCTTTTCCTCAGAATGGTGGCAGAAAGGAAGTGGTGATAGAGTGTGATACGAAGCCATCCGTGAATACTTCGGAAAACTGGCTCACAATTTCAGAGGTTACCTCATCAAACACAAAAGCCAATGCTTTTACTGTCAACTTATCTGTGGCTGAAAATTCTTCTACAGAAGCCCGTTCAACTCTGGTGACGGTGGTCAGTGGTAGTAATTCCGGTGTTATCAAAGTGACGCAGGAGGGCACCGGTTTCCTTATAACGGAAGATAATCTGAGTGATAGAGTAATCGCCATGAGCGGTGAAGAAGTGCAGATCAGGTTCACTGTCTCCGGGACATACGAAGTCACTACGTCTAAGAAATGGATAGCCGCGACAGAAACGGATAACGATGGTGAAAATGTCACCCTTAAAGTGCTGGTGGGCTTTAATCCGGGAGAATCACGTCAGGGAGCCGTATCTATTTCTTCCGGCGGAGCCTCAATTACCCTACCCGTGACTCAGGAACGTTTTGTAGGAGTGGATGCCGATAATTCCGGGGTGGAAAGCTCTGCGCGGGAGCTCTCACGGAAACTTGGTGCCGGCTTCAATATAGGCAACACTTTTGATTCTCATCCTAATGGAGAAACAAGCTGGGGGAACCCGGTAGTAAACCGACAATTCATCAAGGCCCTCGCAGAGGCCGGAGTAGGTACGGTGCGTCTCCCTGTGACATGGTATCAATTCGCTGATGAAGTTTATAATATATATCCTACTGCAATGGCACGTTTACGTGAAGTTGTCGATTGGATTCTTGATGAGGGAATGTATGTGATTATTAATACGCATCATGATGATGTGGTCTGGCTCAAGGCACTTGGACTGAGTGAGACCCGTATTAAAAAAATTGATGAGCAATTCAGAACTTACTGGGCACAGATTGCTGTCGCCTTCCGAGACTATGACGAACATGTTATTTTCGCAGGACTTAATGAACCTGAACCGGGTAAAGAATCTGATGATAAAGGACACGTCGGAGAGATGGGGGGTCTGGCTGTCTATGAACAATCATTTGTGGATGTAGTGCGCTCTACAGGGGGCCGCAACGCCTATCGTTGCCTCATCATTCAGGCACCATACACCAATACCGATAATTACGAAAAATTCGGCAGCATGCCTGTTGACAAAGTTTCCGACCGTCTTATGGGTGAAGTGCATTTCTACCCTTGGCTCTTCACCCTTAAAGAGGAAGACAGTCAGGAATCCTGGGGATGGATGAAATTTTTCTGGGGGAAAGATAATAAGGAGGCTGCCGAAGCCATTACAAGCGATCTTGCAGGACATCCCGGTAAAGACCGGTGGGATACAACTTCCGAAGAGGATATCATAGCAGAGCTTGACAAAATAAAACGCCTCTATTGCGACAAAGGATACCCTGTGATTCTTGGTGAGTATGGAGCCATAATGGATCGTGACAAATTTCTTATGGCTAACCCGACAGCCCTTGACCTTAATCATAAATCTCGTAAAGATTTCAACTACTTCGTGGCTAAAGAAGCTTTCAGTCGTGGCATCATACCTTTCCTTTGGGATACAGGAGAGGCCGTAGACCGCCGCACGGGTGCAATATCCAAAGATTATCTTCTGCCACCGGTCATAAATGGAGTAACTGACGCTTCACTCCCCTACTGATTTTCCAATCACAAACAGAATTTAAATCCGCCTTGTTCGTTTACAAAGCGGATTTAAATTTCTACCAATTTTAATCAAAATGTTATTACCTATTCACAATGTCATTATCAGATTCTTATCCTTATAGTTGATTTCAATTTTCTTTGTATTAAGTTCTGCCTTGCAAAAGGGATTGTCATAACGATAATGATGTCTTAGATCTATTGTCTTATGGTTGACTGTAGGAGGATTATTCCATCCAAAGTTGATAACCCCGAATGAAGGCGATTCATATTGAATGTTAAGTCTTCGGTGACACGTATTGCGACAAACCTCTCCCTCGGATCCCTTTTTGAAATATCTCCTCCGTGCCTCATAGAAAACCATACCCCGTTGCCAAGTTAAGACAGCCGGTCTTTTCTATTGATCCGATGTTCTTTGCAATAGGCGATGATATCCAAGACGTCTTCTGTGTTGAGCATAGTATTTGTTACTTCGCTTGATTCGGACAAACAATAAAAGATGGTGCATACATCAAAATAAATTGTCAAAAAGTGACAATTTATTTTGATGTATCTGTTTTTTATACTAACTTTGTCAAAAATTGACAAAGCCAATTATGACAACACTCAGATTTTTAGACAGATTAAAACAATTGCGTGAAGAACGCAATATACCACAACGTAAATTAGCATATCTTCTTAATATTGATACGCCGATGTATAGCCGCCTTGAACGAGGAGAGCGTAAAGTTAAAAGAGAGCAAGTAGTTGCTTTAGCTAACTTTTATAATGATGATAGCCTTTTGGCTTTATGGGCTGCTGATAAAATCTACAATGTTTTAGCAGAGGAAGAAGAACCACAAAAAGTTCTTTCAATCGTTTCAGAACAGTTTTTAGATTATGGGAAGAATTGAAGATTTCGTAAATAAAGTGTTTGAGGCAGATTGTCTGGAATTGATGCCAAAAATTCCGGACAAATCCATTGATATGATTTTGTGTGATTTACCCTATGGGACGACTCAGAATAAATGGGACTCTGTCATTGACCTTGATATGTTGTGGAAAGAATATAGACGTATTATCAAGGACAATGGAGTTATTGTACTTACCTCCCAAGGTGTCTTTACCGCTCATTTAATTATGAGCAATGAAGCATGGTTTAAATACAAAATCGTTTGGATTAAATCAAAATCAACCAATTTCTTAAATGCAAAAAAACAACCGCTTCGCAAGCACGAGGATATTTGCGTTTTTTATCGTCAACAGCCAACGTATAATCCTCAAATGACTCAAGGAGAAAGCTACGATAAGGGGATTCGCAAGGACCAATATACAGGAAGTTACGGAGACTTTAAACCTCGTCATGTGAAAAGTGATGGAAGTAGATATCCAAATGATGTCATTTGCTATTCTGATGAGCAAGTAGAAGATTTCTTATACATCAAAACTGCCGAATCAGAAGGTGCTGTTTATCATCCCACACAGAAACCCGTTGAATTAGGCAGGTACTTAATTAGGACGTATACTAATCCCGGCGATATTGTATTAGATAACGCTTGTGGAAGTGGTAGTTTTTTAGTAGCGGCAGCTTTAGAGAATCGTAATTATATAGGTATTGAAAAAAATCAGAATGTTGCTCTACACAAAGTCAAAAGCACCGATTATATAGAAGTTTGCAACAAACGACTTGCAGAAGTTACATCTGATAATTTATTCTCCCAAATAGGGTTATAAAATATGCCAATTATAAAACGAAACGAACGAGATTGGGCTGGTCAACTTATAAGTTGGCTTAAGGAAGCCATAAGCAAAAAGCAGACTTCTTTTGAAGATGTCACTAATGACACAGGTGTACGTCTTTCATCTGGTCGAACCAAATTTCCAGATATTTTATTATTCTCAGATAAAACCTCCGGCATTATATTCAATGGTTGGGAATTGAAATTTCCTGACACCGCTGTTGATGATATCGCAATGCTTGAGAATGCTCTTGAAAAAGCACAAAGGATGCAATCCGATTCGTTTGTAACATGGAATGGAGCCGAGGCTATTATATGGAAAATAGACACTAAACGCTATACTGTTGACACTCTTTCCAAACTTAAACATTTCCCTCAAGTTCCGACCATCCAAGTTAGAGATGATCTTGCCGATCCTCAAAAATATGCTTTTCATGAACCTATGCTGCATGAAAGGGCATTGCAAATTTTACACGATTTAGATATGCTTCGTCGTGACGGAACTATTAAGGAGGCTATAAATATATCGACCAATATTATTCAAGCTATTAAAGACGCTCAATCTATTATTATACCCCAATTTGCTAATGCGATAGCCGAAACTTCAAATTCCAATCCGGAGTTTAGGTCGCAGTTTAATCGTTGGAAGATTTACGAAAATGCCACTTTAAGCATATTGGGTTCTTCTTCTCGAAAAAATGAATTTGTAGACGAAAAAACTGTCCTCGCTAAATTCACATTCTACAATCTCATTGGTAAAACACTATTCTATCTTACCCTAAGTGAGAATCTTCCCAAAGAACTGGGACAGTTATCAATTACTTCTCCTATTGGCCTTAGAAATCAGTTATATTCTTATTTTGAACAAGCAAAAGAGATAGACTATCAGGCCGTTTTTCTACCTTATTTCACGGATTCAATTCCTTTTTCGGAACCTGTCAACATTGCGCTTTTTAAGTTAATCACAGTTCTTACTGAGTTTGATTTCAAAATATTGCCCACAGAGGTTATCGGCACTATTTTGGAGAATCTCGTGCCTAATGATGAAAAATTAAAGTTCGGTCAATATTTTACTTCCGAGTTTTTAGCTAATTTTGTTGCTTTCCCCACTGTACAACACTCATCGTCCATACTTTTTGACCCTACTTCCGGCACGGGTACCTTCCTTAACTCTTTCTATAATATACTCCGATATTTTGGAGTCACCAATCACCAACATTTGCTTAACCAAATATGGGGGAATGACATTTCTCACTTTCCTGCGATTTTATCAGTTATAAATCTATACAAACAAGATGTAACCCGGATTGATAATTTTCCACGCGTTATTCGTGATGATTTTTTCAATCTCAACGTCGGCAAGGATGTGAATTTCCCCGACCCTCGAAATCATTCTAAGAAGATTTCTGTTCCTATTCCTATGTTTGATGGAATTGCGAGCAATTTTCCTTTCATTCAACAGGAAGATATTCCAAATGAAAAATTGACATCTTTCTTTAAATCAAAATTTGAACGATCGCAATCGGCATTTGTTAAAGAGGGCGATTTTCACATCAATGAGCGAGCTGACTATTTTGCTTATTGCGTCTATAATGCTTTACGATTCATTAAACCGAAAGGAATTATCTCAGCTATAACCTCAAACGCTTGGCTCGGAAAGGAGTATGGTACTCAATTCAAGGACTTTCTTCTAAATAATTTCCATATTAAATATGTAGTCAGAAGTACAGCCGAGCATTGGTTTACCGATTCTCAGGTATCGACAATTTATTTTGTGGTTGAAAAATGTGACTCTAAAGCACCTACCAAATTCGTTTCTTTCAATTTCAAATTGTCAGATTTCTTTAATGGGATGTCTATTCAGGAACAATTGGGTAAAATCGAAACAATATACTCTGAAATAGATAATTGCGAGTTGATAGGTGATAGCATTTGGAAAAATGATATCATTTTTTCAAATGTCTATCACAGAAAAGATGGGTTGATTGATGTTTCGATTATCAGTCAAGAAACATTAGTTAACAGTCTTCATTCAGAAACCAATTGGTCTCAATTTTTTGTTGCAGAGAATCCTCTTGCTATTTTTGAACCATTCATTACCCAATACAACGGTGTATACTTTAATGTGATTCGAGGAGAAAGGACAGGCTGGAATGATATGTTTATAATCAAGGATTCAGACGTTCAATCTACAGGGATTGATGCGAAGTATCTTATTCCTTATGTTAAGAAGCCTGACGAATTCCAGACAATTCTTTTCGGAGGAAACTATAAATATCGTGCTTTCGTTTGCTCTGAACCTTTTTCAACTCTTGACAGGGGAACAAAAGCATGGATTAAAAGGTTTGAGAATATGCCAAATAAAAATGGTTCTCAAACTGTCTCGGAGGCAAATGCAGCACATCGTCCATTTTGGTACAGTATTTCTCCCAAATCCGCCAACATAGTCACTGCTATTAATCCTTACGAACGTTTTTTCTTTTCTTATTCTCCATCCGCTTTTGTTATCGACCAACGCTTGATTGCTATGCAGATTAAAGAGGGTGTGGATGTCGAATTAATTTCCGCCTTACTTAATTCTGTCACTACATTCCTTACATTGGAATTCAAAGGTACGTCAAGAAATCTTGGTGCATTAGACCTCAATGCCAATTTCCTAAAAAAGGTACGCTTGCTTAATCCTGATTTACTCTCCGAAGAAGCTAAATCAGAAATTAAAAAAGCATTTATACCTTTAAAAAAGCGAGTGATTGGTACTGTCGCAGAAGAGTGTAAAATGAAAGATAGGATTGAATTTGACCGAACAGTCCTTCGTGCTTTTGGAATTGACAAGTCGGTTCTTGAATCGCTCTATTCGCTTTTGCAAAATCATGTTGCAGACCGAGTTAACCTGAAAGAGAAATAGTCTTATATTGTGGCCCTAATGCTGACTTATATTACCGGATGATAAATATTCTTTCACATTCTGTCACCTCAATTACAAAGGAAGATAGATACAGAATAGCGCTGTAATATCAGAGCTTTTTATTAACTTTGCATATTATGACCGATAATTCCGA
>CAZPHL010000014.1:0-35149 GCA_964586465.1 uncultured Sangeribacter sp. | reverse complement strand
TCGATTTTCTCGTTTCATGATGTTAGGTTAGTTTGAAAAGTATTATGGAAAACATAAGAAAGCGGTCGATGTGAATCGGTCGCTTGCTTGTTTTTAACATCGGTTGCTCGTTTCAACAAGTCGCTCCCTTCAAGTTTAAGGGATCAATGTAAATATCCGGTTGAGAAGTTTAAGGTCGCTAAACCTAATTTAGTGTATCTACTCAATTTCAATTCATATTTTTTGACTTGTATAGGGTATATATCAAAAAAAATTAGTAATTTTGCATACGCAACCCACTTTTTCCCGTTTTATACAGGCAACCTCCTGATTTTATACGGGCAACTCCCTGACAAATGGGAAAAGTAAGTGCAATTATCTACATTTATGAAACACAGATCCCGAAATATACTTTCCGTAAAACGAAAGCGTGGCCGGTCGGCAATTCTCTCTGATGCACGACTTTTCCGCTCGGGAGCCAACGTGTGCGTTGGTGTAGAGTCTGTGTGCCGAATCATGTCCGGCCACATCAACAGGGTAAAAATTATAACATTATAAACATGAGTGGACGCCATGAAAAATCATCGGCGCCCACTTGTTTTTCTAATATCTTTAATCGTGAAAATAGGTGTTGTTATGGGCTCCACCAGCGACTGGGGAGTCATGAAAGCCGCTACCGAGACACTGTCTCAGTTCGGCGTAGAATTTGAAACTAAAGTGCTCAGCGCACATCGTACCCCCGCTCAGCTCGAACAGTGGGTGAGTTCTCTTCGCGAACGCGGTTTCGCTGCCGTTATCGCTGCAGCAGGTGGCGCCGCTCATCTTGCCGGGGTCGTCGCTGCCTTCACTACCCTGCCTGTAATAGGCGTCCCTATCAAAGCCAAGACTCTTGACGGTCTCGACTCTCTCCTTTCTATGGTGCAGATGCCTTCCGGAATCCCCGTGGCTGTCGTGGCTATCGACGGAGCAAAAAACGCAGCCCTTCTCGCTATTGAGATTCTCGCTGTAACCGATCCTCAGCTCAAGGAGAAAATGGATGCTTTCCGTCGTCAGCAGGCTGAGAAAGTGCTCGCCTCCACACTCGACTAATTTTTCAACCATTATTCATCATGACACCACATAGAATTTTTGTTGAGAAACGCACCCCTTACCGCGTTGAAGCTGAAAGTCTGCGTGACGAACTCAACTCAAATCTCGGTCTTAATATTAAAGACCTTCGCCTTCTCGCTGTCTACGACCTATTCGGATTCTCTCCGGAACTCGTGGAGAAAAGCAGTTACAAGGTCTTCGGCGAACCGGCCACTGACACTGTTTCAAAGGAGGTGGATTTCGAAGGACGTCCATATCTGGCCATAGAGTCGCTCCCGGGACAGTTTGACCAGCGAGCCGCCGCTGCTGAGGAATGTGTCAAACTTATACAGCCTGACGCCGACATCGAGATCAGAAGCGCCAAACTTCTCATCTTCGACGACTCTGTAGGCGAGGAAGAGATGAAGAAAATCGCTCATTACTCAATAAACGCTGTAGAATCGCGCCGGAAAGATCTCTCGGTGCTCGCCGCCCCTGAAAGAGCTGCCGCCAAACCTGTGGCAGTGCTTGAGGGATTCCGCCTGATAACTCCCGACCAAGCGCCCGCACGGTGCAAGGAGATGGGCCTCGCCATGAATGGTGACGACCTTATGGAAGTGGTGAAATATTTCAATGCTGAAGGTCGCGACCCTAACGAGACGGAACTCCGTATCCTCGACACATATTGGAGTGACCACTGCCGCCACACCACTTTCACAACCGAACTTACCGATATAAAGGTAGACGATTCTTTCGCCACTGCCGATATTGAACAAAGCCTGCGCCAATGGGAGGAAATCAGAAAGGAACTGGGACGCGAGAATAAACCTCTGTGTCTTATGGATCTCGCCACTATCGGTGCCCGTTATCTCCGTAAGAAGGGACTCCTCAACGATCTTGAACAGAGTGAGGAGAACAACGCATGCAGCATCTATGTTGACGTGGACGTGGATGGTAAGACTGAAAAATGGCTCCTGCAATTCAAGAACGAGACCCACAATCACCCGACTGAGATCGAACCTTTCGGAGGGGCCTCGACATGTCTCGGAGGTGCTATACGCGACCCGTTGAGCGGCCGCAGTTATGTCTATCAGGCTATGCGTGTCACAGGTGCCGGTGATATCTACAAACCTGTGGCTGACACTCTCGAAGGTAAACTCCCGCAGCGTGTCATATCGCTCCGGGCTGCCGCAGGTTATTCGTCCTACGGCAACCAGATAGGTCTGGCTACAACCCACGTGCGTGAGATTTACCATCCCGACTATGTGGCTAAACGTCTTGAGGTGGGCGCTGTCGTTGGTGCAGTCAAAGCTTCCGACGTACGTCGTGAAAGCCCGGCCGAGGGAGATGTGGTCCTCATGTTCGGTGGCCGCACGGGCCGTGACGGTATCGGCGGAGCCACCGGCTCTTCTAAAGAACACACCACCTCCTCTCTCGAGGAATGTGGCTCTGAAGTGCAGAAAGGTAACGCTCCCGAAGAACGTAAGATAGCACGCCTTTTCCGTCGTCCGGAAGTAACCCGCCTCATCAAGAAGTCTAACGACTTCGGTGCCGGCGGTGTCAGCGTAGCCATCGGTGAGCTCACCGACGGACTTGATATTCATCTCGACCGTGTGCCTACCAAATATTCCGGTCTCAATGCCACTGAACTTGCCATCAGCGAGAGCCAGGAACGTATGTCAGTGGTGGTGGAGAAGAAAGATATGGAGGAATTCATGCGCTATTGCCATGAGGAGAACCTCGAGGTTACCCATGTGGCGGACGTGACCGCTACAGGTCGTATGCGAATGTTCTACGGCGATAAGATTGTGGCTGACCTCAGCCGTGAATTTATCGACTCTGCCGGAGCTCGCCATTTCGCGGAAGCCACAGTTGGCACTATCGAACCGGTCGATCCGTTTGAACGTGAGGTAAAAGGTGACTCCATCAAGGAAAAAATGCTCAATCTCCTTGCTGATGATAACGTCACTTCTCAGAAAGGCCTTATAGAACATTTCGACTCTTCCATAGGAAAGTCTACCGTGCTCATGCCTTTCGGAGGCAAGACACAGGGCACCGAAGCCCAGGTTTCGGTACAGAAACTTCCGGTAGGAAGCCATCACACCGACACCGCCTCCATGATGGCATTCGGATTCAATCCTTATCTCACGAGCTGGAGTCCATATCACGGTGCGGCTTACTCGGTGATCGAGGCTGTCAGCAAAGCTGTGGCTGCCGGCGCCGACTATGAGCGTCTGCGCTTCTCCTATCAGGAATATTTCGAACGCATGAACTCGCGCCTCGCTTGGGGCAAACCCCTGGCAGCTTTGCTCGGCACACTCCGTATGCAGACCGAACTCGGCCTCGCCTCAATCGGCGGTAAGGACTCCATGAGCGGAACCTTCGACCATATTAGCGTGCCTCCCACTTTGATAGCTTTCGGTGTGGCACCGGTCGACAGCCGCAATGTCATCAGTCCTGAATTCAAGGCCCCCGGTAATTTCATATATCTCGTGCGCCATAACCCCCTCCCCTCGCTTATGCCTGATACTGACAAACTGAAAGTGAATTATAAGATGCTTCACCGTCTTATAAAGGAGGGCACTATAGTTTCAGGTTATGCACTCGGATTCGGTGGCCTTACTGAAGCTCTCGCCAAGATGAGCTTCGGCAACCGTATCGGCGTAGACGTGAAAGTGAAAGACGCGGATCTCTTCAACTATGGCAATGGCACGATTGTAGTGGAGAGCAACGAGATTCTCGAAATCCCCGGTTTCGAACTTATCGGTGAGACCACGGCAGAGGAAAATCTCAAGGTCAACGGTGAGACCATCTCTATTGAAGAGGCTTTCGAGGCTAATCGCGAACGTTTCACCGCCGTGTATCCCGACCGCACTTCTGTGAGAGGGAAAGTCGAGAATGCCGTTTCCGGTAAGAATACTGCCGTTTACACAGGTCCTCGCAAAGAGCACCCGGTAGTCTATCTTCCCGTATTCCCGGGCACTAACTGCGACTACGACATGAAGGCATCATTCGAGAAGGAGGGTGCCGAGGTGACATCTTCGGTATTCATCAATCTCACTCCGGAAGATATCGAGAAATCTACCTCCGATATGGCCGCACATATCGATGCCTGTGATATCCTTGCTTTCTCCGGGGGCTTCTCTGAAGGCGACGAGCCTGACGGCAGCGGTAAATTCATCGCCAGCGTCATAATGAACGATAAAGTGAAGGCGGCCATCGAACGTCTCCGTCAGCGCGGGGGCCTGATCTTGGGCATCTGCAACGGCTTCCAGGCTCTCGTGAAATCAGGATTACTGCCATTCGGCAAAATCGGTGAACTGACTTCCGATTCCCCGACTCTCTTCCACAACGATATCAACCGCCACATATCTCAGATTGTCTCCACACGTGTAGGATCGGTCGCTTCTCCCTGGCTGGCCGGATTTGAGATAGGCGACCTCCATTCAGTGGCAGCATCTCATGGCGAAGGAAAGTTTGTGGCTGATGCGGCTCTGGCAGCCCAACTGCACAAGAACGGACAGATCGCGTTCCAGTATGCCGACAGCGAGGGCAACGCTACGATGGACTCTCCGGCCAACCCTAACGGCTCAACCGAGGCTATAGAGGGTATAATTTCACCTGATGGACTTATACTTGGTAAAATGGGCCATTCCGAACGTTACGAGGAAGGTCTCATGAAAAATATCGCCGGCAACAAGCGTCAGAATATTTTCGCCAATGCCGTGGCTTATTTCCGTAAATAAAAAAGCATAATCTATAAACGATCAACCAATTTACAGCAATGGCAAAAAGTTATGAAGCCTCCGGCGTGAATCTTGAAGCCGGCTACGAAGTGGTCAGCCGGATCAAAAAACATGTGGCCTCTACCAACCGTAAGGGCTGCATGGGCAACATCGGCGCCTTCGGCGGCATGTTCGACCTCGGTTCTCTCGGCTACAAACATCCTATTCTCGTGAGCGGCACCGACGGTGTGGGTACGAAGCTTAAACTTGCGTTCGCCCTTGACAAGCATGACACCATCGGCATCGATGCTGTGGCAATGTGTGTCAACGATGTCCTCGCTCAGGGTGCCGAACCGCTTCTGTTTCTCGATTATGTAGCTGTCGGCAAAAATCACCCCGATGTGGTGGAAGCCATCGTGGCCGGTGTGGCGGAAGGTTGCCGTCAGGCCGGATGTGCACTCGTGGGAGGTGAGACTGCCGAAATGCCCGGCATGTATGCCGAAGATGACTATGACATAGCCGGTTTCACCGTAGGTGCCGTTGAGAAAGATAAACTTATCGACTGCTCCAAGGTGAAAGTGGGTGATGTGCTCGTCGGAATCGCCTCTTCAGGCGTACACTCCAACGGATTCAGCCTCGTGCGCAAGGTAATCGCCGACAATGACCTCGACCTCAATAAAAAATATGAGGAGACCGGATCTCAGACTCTCGGCGAGATGCTCCTCACTCCCACCAAGATCTATGTGCGCCAGGTGCATGACGTGCTTGACAAAATCGATGTCCACGGCATAGCCCATATCACCGGCGGAGGATTCGATGAGAATATCCCTCGCATACTTTCCGACGGTCAGGGAATAGAGGTGAAGGAAGGAAGCTGGGAGATTCTTCCCGTGTTCCGTCTGCTTGAAAAATATGGCAAGATTCCTCATCGTGAGATGTTCAATATCTTTAATATGGGTATTGGCATGGTTCTTGCTGTAAACGAAGAGGATGCTCCCGAGGTGATCAGAATCCTCACTGAAGCAGGTGAGAAAGCCTCTGTCATCGGCAAGGTAGTGGAAGGTAAAGGAGTCACTATCAAAACCCATCAACTTTAAACCATTTAACATTTAACTCCAAATATGAGAGCGTTAATTAGCGTTAGCGACAAAACAGGCATAGTGGAATTTGCCACTGCCCTCAAAAATCTCGGCTGGGAACTCATTGCCACCGGTGGCACTCTGAAAGTGCTCCGTGGCGCCGGTCTGGACGTGCTCGACATTCAGGATGTCACCGGTTTCCCTGAAATATGCGAAGGACGTGTGAAGACACTCCATCCCAAAGTTCACGGCGGTCTGCTCGGCCGTCGAGACAGTGAGGAACACATGGCCCAGCTCGCCGAGAACGGCATACAGACCATTGAGTTGGTTTGTGTCAATCTCTATCCTTTCGAGGCTACTATCGCCAAGGAGGGTGTCACTATGGAAGATGCAGTCGAGAATATCGATATAGGCGGCCCATCTATGCTCCGCAGCGCTGCCAAGAATTTCAAGGATGTCACTGTTGTGTGTGACCCTGCCGATTATGCTACAGTTATCGAGGAAATCACCGCCAACGGTAACACTCTCCCCGAGACACGCCTCAAACTTTCTGCCAAGGCTTATACTCATACCGCTCTTTACGACAGCCATATCGCTACTTATATGCGCCGTCAGGCCGGACTTGACGAAAAGCTTTTCCTGGCCTTCGATGCCATCCAGACACTCCGCTATGGCGAGAATCCTCATCAGGCCGCTACTTTCTATCGTGCCCCCAAGGAGGTGTCTTACTCCGTGGCTTATGCTAAGCAGTTGGGTGGAAAGGAACTGAGCTATAACAATATCCAGGATGCCAACGCTGCCCTTCAGATCGTACGCGAATTCTCCGAACCTTTCTGCTGTGCGCTGAAACACATGAATCCATGTGGGGCCGGTGTCGGTAAAGATCTCCTTGAGGCCTGGACCCGCGCTTACGAGGCGGATAAAGTGAGCATCTACGGTGGCATCGTAGCCATGAACCGTCCGCTCACTGCCGAGGTAGCTCGCCTTATGAAACCGATTTTCCTTGAGATCGTCATGGCTCCCGCTTTCGAGCCGGAAGCTCTTGAGGTGCTCGCTTCTAAAAAGAATCTGCGTCTTCTCGAGGTGAAGATGGATAATGTGAAGGAAGCTCAGAAACAGTATGTCGGTGTCAACGGTGGTCTGCTCGTTCAGGATGCCGATGTGGAGTGCAAGGAAGTGACAGCCGATATGTGTGTCACTGAACGTAAACCCACTGAGAAAGAACTGAAGGAGATGGACTTCGGCTGGAAGATTGTGAAGCATGTGAAGAGCAACGCTATCGTGGTGGTTAAAGACGGTGCCACCGCCGGAGTCGGTGCCGGACAGATGAACCGTGTCGGCTCTGCCGAAATAGCTCTTGAGGAGGCTAAAGCGCTTGGCATCACAGAGGGTCTCGTGCTCGCTTCCGACGGATTCCTCCCCTTCGGCGACACTGTGGAACTTGCTTCCAAGTATGGTGTCACTGCCATCGTACAGCCCGGAGGAAGCATCCGTGATGAAGATTCTATCAAAGTGGCTAATGAAAAGGGCATAACCATGCTCTTCACCGGCATGCGTCACTTCAAACATTGAACCGGGTTTGATTCAGCCATATACAGGAATAATAAAAAATCCCTTCTGATGGAAAAGAATAAGAAAGTGCTCGTTATAGGTAGTGGCGGACGATGCCACGCCATTGTCAAGGCTCTCGCCCGTTCTCCGCAGGTTGAGAAGATTTACTGCGCTCCGGGTAATGCCGGAATCGCTGAAGATGCCGAATGTGTGCCAATTGGTGTGGAAGATGTGGAGGCTATAGTAGATTTCGCCAAAAATAATGATATCGACATGACTGTCGTAGGGCCTGAGGCTGCTTTGGCTAAAGGTGTGGTGGATGCCCTCGAGGCTGAGGGACTTAAAGCTTTCGGACCTACAAAAGCAGCTGCCCGCATCGAGAGCAGCAAGGAATTTGCGAAGCAGATTATGGCCCGCTACGGTGTCCCTACGGCTGCATATAAGGCTTTCGACAATTTCGATGAAGCTTGGGATTATGTAAAAAACCGTCCTCTCCCGGCTGTCATTAAGTATGACGGCCTCGCCGCCGGCAAAGGAGTGGTGGTGGCTACCTCCTATGAAGAGGCTGAGGCTGCCTTACGCGATATGCTCCTTGACGCAAGTTTCGGCAAGGGGCGTGTGGTGGTAGAGGATTTCCTTGACGGCCCTGAGTTCTCTTTTATGTGTGTGGTCTCAGGCAATAAAGTCTATCCTCTTGCCATGGCTCAGGATCATAAACGTGCCTTCGATGGCGACAAGGGTCCTAACACGGGGGGTATGGGTGCATATTCGCCGGTACCGTTCATCACTGAAGAGATTCGCGAAATAGCTCTGCGTGAAATAATCCAACGCACTGCCGACGGCTTGGTAAAGGAGGGGGTGCCGTTTAAGGGTGTCCTTTACGGTGGCCTGATCCTCACTAAGGATGGCCCGAAGGTTATCGAATTCAACGCCCGTTTCGGTGATCCGGAAACAGAGGTGGTTCTTCCGCGACTTGTGAGCGATTTCTATGAGCTGATCGAGGCGGCTGTGGAGGGCAAAGACTGCGAGACCAAATGGAGCGACGACGCTTATCTCGGAATTGTGCTCGCCTCCGAAGGCTATCCCGGTGCTTATGAGAAAGGTGCCGAAATAAAGGGTCTGGAAAATGTCGATGCCGAAGTCTATCACATGGGCACAAAACGCGATGGCAGAAAGATTCTCACCGCCGGAGGTCGCGTCCTGATGGTTGTGGGAAAAGGAAAAGATCTCACCGAAGCTAACCGGGCTGCCAAGGAACAGATTGCCAAAATCGATTGTCCCACTCTTTTCCACCGCACTGATATCGGTAAAGCCTCACTCTGATAATTTATCAAATTTAATAAAAAATAATTTCCCGTTTTATAATGGTAATAAGCGGAACTCAATTAGCAAAAGAACTGAAGCAGGACGTCGCCAAACGTGTTGTGGAGGTAAAAGAGAAATATGGCCGTGCGCCTCATCTCGTCGTGATTCTCGTCGGTGAGGATCCGGCAAGCCAGTCATACGTCAAAGGAAAAGGTCGTGATGCTGTGGAAGTGGGCTTCAAAAGCACAACTATCCTCAAACCGGCCGACATATCGGAAGAGGAACTCCTCTCTCTTATCGCCGATCTTAATGCCGACGATTCTGTCGACGGAGTGCTCGTGCAACTTCCTCTCCCACGCCACATCAATGAAGATAAGGTTATCGAGGCTATAGCGAAAGAAAAGGATGTCGACGGCTTTCATCCCGCCAACGTGGCTGCCCTCTGGCAAAAACTTCCCTGCACTCTTCCCTGCACTCCTAAAGGGATCATAAAACTGCTCGACAAGGCCGGCGTGCAGATAGAGGGTAAGAAAGCTGTAGTAATCGGACGCAGCAACATCGTGGGACTTCCCGCAGCCAAACTCCTCCTCGACCGCAACGCCACAGTCACTATCGCCCATAGCCGCACGAAAGATCTCCCCAAAGTGGCTTCTGAAGCTGATATTCTTGTAGTGGCTATCGGACGGCCCAAATTCGTCACCGCCGATATGGTAGGAGAGGGAGCCGCTGTGATAGATGTCGGTGTCAACCGCGATCCTGATACAGGCAAACTCTGCGGTGACGTTGACTTTGCCAATGTTTGTGAAAAGGCTTCTGTCATTACTCCCGTACCCGGTGGTGTAGGACCCATGACACGTGCTTGCCTTATGGAAAACACTCTCGAGTGCTTCCTTCGCAAAATGGAAAAGGCCGACCAATGATACCGGAATGGGAAAGTATAACGTTTAAATCCTGACACGCATGATAGAAAGATACGGAAGAGACGTGATGCGCGACGTCTGGACCGAAGAAAATAAATTCCGCGCTTATCTTAAGGTTGAACTCCTCGCCGCCGAAGCCTGGAGAGAACTCGGAGTGGTACCCGCCGAGGATGTCGAGAAACTAAATGCCAACGCCACTTTCAATATCGACCGTATAAAGGAGATTGAACTCCAGACACGCCATGATATCGTGGCTTTTACCCGTACTGTCAGCGAATCTCTCGGTGAAGAGCGCAAGTGGGTGCACTATGGCCTTACATCTACCGACGTTGTCGACACTGCCAACGGGTATCTTTTCAAACAGGTCAACGAAATTCTTCTTAAAGATCTTGAGGAATATATCGAGATGCTTAAGAAGCAGGCTATCCGCTTTAAGAATCTTCCTTGCATAGGCCGCACACACGGCATCCATGCCGACATCACTTCTTTCGGGCTCAAGTGGGTGCTTTGGCTGGCTGAGATGCGCCGCAACCTTGAGCGCTTCAAAGCCGCCGCTAAAGGCGTGGAGGTCGGAAAGATAAGCGGTGCCGTAGGTAATTTCGCCAATATCCCCCCTTTCGTACAGGACTATGTATGCGAGAAGCTCGGCATTGACAGCTCTGACATCAGCACTCAGGTGATTCAGCGTGACCGCCATGCTTATTATATGGCTACTCTGGCTCTTATCGGTGCAAGCCTCGAACAAATGGCTCTCGAGGTGCGCAATCTTCAGCGCACCGAGGTGCATGAGGTGGAAGAAGCTTTCGGCAAAGGTCAGAAAGGCTCCTCTGCTATGCCTCACAAGCGTAACCCCGTAAGCAGCGAAAACATTTGCGGTTGTGCCCGTGTGCTCCGCGGCTATATGGCCACAGCTTATGAGAATGTGGCTCTCTGGCATGAGCGTGACATCTCTCATTCAGCCACCGAGCGCATAATCATGCCCGACGCTACTATTCTCCTCGACTATATGCTCAACCGCATGAAGGGTATTCTCGAGAACCTTGTGGTGTTTGAAGACCAGATGAAGGCAAATATCTACCGCACTAACGGAGTAATCTTCGCACAGCGTGTGATGAACGCCCTCATCGACAAGGGTTTCGTGCGTGAGAAAGCTTACGATACCGTACAGCCCATCGCCATGAAGGCCATGAGCCTCGGTGCATCCTATCAGGATCTCCTCAAGCAGGATCCCGTAGTCATGGGCGCCCTCACTGAAGAGGAACTTGACAACTGCTTCACTCTTGATTATTACTTCAAGAATATCGACCATATCTATAAACGTAATAAATTAGAAGAATAATGTCGGAAAGATTAGTAGTCATCGGCTCACAGTGGGGCGATGAGGGTAAAGGTAAAATTACCGACTATTTCGCATGTCGTGCCGATATGGTGGTACGCTATCAGGGTGGCAATAATGCCGGTCACAGTGTGATGTTCAACGGCCATAAATACTCTCTGCAGAGCATCCCCTCCGGCATCTTCAATCCTAAGACCGTCAACGTGATGGCTAACGGCATGGTGGTGAATCCGGAATCGGTGCTCGTGGAACTCGACCGTCTCCATGCCCAGGGCATCACCGACTATCAGCTCTACATCTCTGACCGCGCCGCCATGGTTATGCCTTGGCATTCCGCACTTGACGGTGCTTACGAAAATCTTAAGGGGGGTAAACTGATCGGAACCACGAAGAAAGGTATCGGCCCCGCTTATAGCGACAAATACAGCCGTGTGGGTCTCCGCATGGGCGACCTCCTCGAACCGGAATATTTCGCAGAACGTCTCCACGCCGCCCTTGAGGAGAAAAACATGGAGCTCAAGATGCTCGGTCTCCCTACTTACGACTTCCAAGAGGTCTACGACCGCTACATGGAGATTGCAAAAATCCTCGGTCCTCGTATAGTCGACACTTCTGCTCTTATCAATAAAGCCTTGCGCACTCCCGACAAGAAGATTCTTTTCGAAGGAGCTCAGGGCATGATGCTCTGCATCGATCACGGCACCTATCCTTTCGTCACATCCTCCACCCCCTCGTCGGCAAGCGTGCCCGTGGGAGCGGGAATTTCTCCAAAATGGATCGACAATGTCCTCGGTGTGGCCAAGGCTTATTGCACCCGTGTGGGCGAAGGACCGTTCCCCACGGAGCTACATGATCACATCGCCCATGAAATCCGTGAGCGTGGCCATGAATATGGCACCGTCACCGGTCGTCCGCGCCGTGTGGGCTGGTTTGATGCCGTTGTAGCACGCTACACAAGCCGCCTCGCTGGAATCGACAACTGGGCCCTCATGCTCTTCGATGTCCTCTCCGGACTCGACAAGGTGAAAATCTGCACTCATTACGAACTTGACGGTGAAATTATCGACACACCACCCTCCACAATATCACGCCTGGCGCGTTGTAAACCGGTCTATATCGAGATGGAAGGCTGGAAAGAGGATATCTCCTCTATAAAAAGCTATGACGATCTCCCGGAGGCAGCCAAAGCTTACGTACGTAAGATTGAGGAACTCACCGAAGTCCCCGTAGGGGTGGTGTCTGTCGGTCCCGACCGTACACAGACTATAATAATCTCCGAAAAACTCAAAAATTTCTAACCATTCAGTAACCAGCAATTCGAAATTATATGTCATTCTTAACTGAAAAAGTGAATGAGGAAGGCATGACATTCGATGATGTCCTCCTCGTACCGGCCTATTCTGAGGTGACTCCCAATATGGTGGATGTGAAAACCCGTTTTTCTCGCAACATCACCCTCAATATCCCTGTAGTCTCTGCTGCTATGGACACTGTCACTGAAGCTGCTATGGCTATCGCTATCGCCCGTCAGGGTGGCATCGGTGTAATCCATAAGAATATGCCTATCGACGTGCAGGCTGCTATGGTCAGAAAGGTGAAACGTGCTGAAAGCGGCATGATTTTCGACCCGGTAACTATCACTCCTGACCAGACCGTAGGCGACGCCCAACGCATGATGCACGAAAACCATATCGGTGGTATTCCTGTGGTAAATGAAGAGGGTAAACTTGTGGGTATAGTCACTAACCGCGACCTCCGTTTCCAGACTGAGGAAAACCTCCCTATCTCTGAGGTGATGACGAAGGATAATATCATCACCACTACCAATCCTGACCTCTCGGAAGCTTCGCAGATCCTTTTACGCCATAAGATTGAAAAACTTCCCGTAGTTGACAAGGATAATAAACTCGTAGGACTTATCACATATCGTGATATAACTAAAATCCAGGATTATCCGAATGCTTGCAAGGATAGCAAGGGCCGTCTCCGTGTAGCCGGTGGCGTAGGTGTCACAAGCGATACTCTCAAGCGTGTGGAGGCTCTGGTCAATGCAGGTGTCGACGCTGTGGTGATCGATACTGCTCACGGTCATTCTGCCAATGTAGTCAATACTCTTAAGGCCGTGAAAGCAAATTTCCCGGAGATAGATGTCCTGGTAGGCAATATCGCTACCGCCGAAGCTGCTGAATATCTCATAGCAAACGGTGCCGACGGCATCAAGGTCGGTATCGGTCCGGGTTCTATCTGCACCACCCGTATCGTTGCCGGAGTTGGTGTGCCGCAGCTCAGCGCTATCTTCAATTGTGCGAAAGTGGCCCGTGCTCACGGCATTCCTGTTATCGGCGACGGTGGTCTCCGTTATTCAGGCGATGTAGTGAAGGCTATTGCAGCCGGTGCCGACAGCGTCATGATGGGCTCCATGCTGGCAGGTACCGAGGAATCACCCGGTGAGACAATCATCTATAACGGCCGTAAGTTCAAGGCTTATCGTGGCATGGGCTCAATCGAGGCTATGGAAGCCGGATCAAAAGACCGTTACTTCCAGAGCGGCACCAACGATTCAAGCAAGTTTGTTCCGGAAGGCATCGTGGCTCGTGTCCCCTATAAAGGTACTCTCGCGGAGACTATCTATCAGCTCCTCGGCGGTCTGCGCTCCGGTATGGGATATTGTGGCGCCAAGGATATCGATGCTCTCCATCAGGCACGCTTCGTGCGCATCACTTCAGCCGGTGTCATTGAGAACCATCCCCATGATGTGACAATCACCAAAGAGGCTCCCAACTATTCGCGCGCTGAATAATAACTCTCGGAAATCACCGGCTGCCCTGATTTTCCCGGAAGCGGGATTATCTCCGGGCACCGATGTTTCCTTTAAAGTAATGATAACTGAATATGGAAAAAATCATTATATTGGATTTCGGTTCACAATACACCCAGCTTATAGCACGTCGCGTGCGTGAGCTGAATGTCTATTGCGAGATTCATCCGTTCAACAAAATTCCGGATCTGGACAACGACGTGAAGGGTGTGATCCTTTCCGGCTCTCCATCCTCTGTGCGCGATGCCGATGCACCGAAGCCCGACTTGAGCGCGATCAAGGGTAAAATGCCTCTTCTCGGTGTCTGCTATGGAGCTCAGCTTCTCGCCAATGAATATGGCGGTGAAGTGGAGAGTGCTCCCTCTCGTGAATATGGCCGGGCCATGCTGACAGTGGTCGACAAACTGGATCCTCTCTTGTTGAATGTCCCCTCCCCCACTCAAGTATGGATGAGTCATGGCGACACTATCACCCGTCTGCCCGATACATATCATATCATAGGTTCTACCGAGAATGTCAAGGCAGCCGCCTATCATATAGAGGGTGAGCAGACATGGGGTATACAGTTCCACCCGGAGGTTTATCATTCCACCCATGGCAAACAAATTCTCGCCAACTATGTGCTCGGAATTTGTGGCTGTGCAGGTACATGGAGTCCCGACTCATTCATCGAGACCACGGTAGCCGACCTTAAGGAGAAAATTGGCGACGACAAGGTGATATTAGGCCTTTCCGGCGGTGTGGATTCATCAGTGGCTGCTATGCTCCTGCATAAAGCTATCGGCGACCGCCTTACCTGTATTTTTGTCAATAACGGTCTCCTCCGTAAAGACGAATTTAACGATGTGCTCGATTCTTACAAGCACATGGGCCTGAACGTCATCGGCGTGGATGCAAGCGAGAGATTCTACAACGACCTTAAAGGAGTGACCGATCCCGAACAGAAGCGCAAGATTATAGGACGTGACTTCGTGGAGGTATTCAATGCCGAGGCTAAGAAGATAGAAGGTGCGCGCTGGCTCGGTCAGGGTACGATTTACCCTGATGTGATAGAAAGCTGCTCCGTCAAAGGACCTTCCGCCACTATCAAGAGCCACCACAATGTGGGCGGTCTGCCGAAAGACATGGATCTCAAGGTGGTGGAACCACTCCGTCTGCTTTTCAAAGATGAGGTGAGACGTGTGGGCAAAGCTATGGATATGGACCAACGTTTACTTGGACGTCATCCCTTCCCCGGTCCCGGTCTCGGCATACGTATATTAGGAGAAGTGACTCCTGAGAAAGTACGTGTACTTCAGGAGGCGGACGCTATATTCATCAATGCCCTTCGCGAAGCCGGTCTATATGATCAGGTATGGCAGGCCGGCGTCATGCTCCTCCCGGTGCAGAGTGTAGGAGTTATGGGTGATGAACGCACTTACGAAAGTTGTGTGGCGCTCCGTGCGGTTATCTCGACCGACGGTATGACTGCCGACTGGGTGCATCTCCCCTATGAATTCCTTGCCAAAGTCAGCAACGATATCATCAATAAGGTTCGTGGCGTCAACCGCGTAGTCTACGACATCTCCTCCAAACCACCGGCCACAATCGAATGGGAATAATCCCTTCTACCAAAGAAAAATCATCCACGGCTGAATCAGCCGTGGATGATTTTTCTTTGGTAGAAGATCATATATCGTAAAATCGATCCATGAGATCACGTCTGTAGGATTTGGAGATCTTTATTTCTGTAATCTTATCTAACGGAGGAAGTAAGATACAGTCGTTGCCTGAAATAATGCCTACATATCGCATATTGACTATAAAATGCTTATGCGTACGCACAAAGTCAGGACCATATCCTAATATTGTCTCAGCTGTAGTCTGACGCTTCAGTATGATTCGCTTCAGATTCACAAACACACATTCCCATATCTTTCTATCAGACATGTAGCGGAAATAAACTATCTCCGTAGGATTGACTATTATCTTGGAATTTATTACCGATGTTATGGCTATGGGTCTCATACCACCTAATTGCACGGGGGTGCTTCGATAATAATCATGAGAACCCGTCTGGACACCAACTCCCTTGCCCCCGATTTCCTTAGGCATTTCTTTATATCTCTGCAAGATCACATCAAGCTCAGACGGATCAAAAGGCTTGAGTAGAAAATCAAACACATGAAGAGAAAGTGCGTCATGTATATAACGTGAATAACAGGTATGGAACACCACTTTCGTATTCGCCGGCAATTGAGAATTCTCATACCATTCAAGACCACTCGACTCGGGAAATTCCATGTCAAGAAAAAGAAGATCCGGACTATGTAGCGACACCAACCGCTCACAGTCAGCAAGATTCTCTGCTATACCGCACAATTCCACATCTTTACGCGATGACAAAGCTTTCTCCAATAGTTTGGCACTCGGCAAATCGTCATCTACAATCACTACCTTTATTTTATCCGTGACTGGTAATCTATCCAAGCTATGAGTTTTTCTGTTAGTTTCCATCCTCCTTGAGTTTATATAGTGGCAAGTTATATTGTTCTGATCTAAGATTTGAGCGATCCGGGTACTGTAATGGTAGCTACACATCCCCGACGTCCTTTATATTCTGAATCGGTCAGGATTGAAAAATCTATACCCTCTTTATTACGTTCGTTTATAAGCCTTATGGTCTCTACAAGCACCCGTAGTCCTGTGCCTGAACCATGATGCACTGACGTATGCCTACCGCAATTATTGAACACAGTGACAGCTATCCTTCCATCCCCCCCTTTCTCAGCTGAAATCTCCAGAAGTCTCTCCTCTCCGGGAGATAAGGTCGGAAAACCGTGTTTGAAGGCATTCTCCACAAGTATTTGCAAAGCCATTGACGGAAAAAGGAAAGAGGTATCTATCCCTGATGCTATATTACAATGATATACGAGTTTATCTCTTCCATTGTCGCCCATGAGATTGATGTAATCATTTACAAAAGCTAATTCCTCGGCAAAGGGTATGAGAATCTCGGAAGCCACCGACTGCTGTTTGCGTATCAGACGCACAAGCGCATCGGAATGTGTCGGTTTACCCTCGCCTGAATTGTTCAGTTCATGATTAAGGGCGTTATAGATGAAATGTGGTGTCACCCGGTTGCGTAGATTCTCCTGACGCAATGAGATGATTTTTGCCATCATGCGCTCCTCACGGCGACGGGCGTAAACCCGGCGCATAACCAAGAAAAGAGAGAGGCCTACAATAATGGCTACCGCAAGTGTCACCAGCGACAGGAGACGGAAGATACGTGCCTGCTGCTTGGTGTTGTTCGATTCAAGAGTCAATATCCGTTTGTCGCGCTGATACAGGGCATTCAGAGTTGAAATCTGTTGGCTCAGTGTATATGACCTCAACGAATCATTCACCTGATCATAGCGTTTGCTCATGTTATATGCCTTTTCATATTCTCCCGTCTTGGCATATAGCTCTTCAAGCACTTCCAGACGCGCAAGCAATTGCTCAAGGCGTAATGTGTCGGCCACCGGATACATCTTCACCAGATAATTCGCCCAACTGATATCATCCGATTTGATCGCTGCACGCATCTGGAGTGTGTGGATATACGATCTGACCATCGGATTAGGTTGCTCTATGGAGAAAAATCTCGCTGTGGAATCAAGTATATGTATCGATTTCCCGATCTGACCCAATTGTAGATAAGTGTCGGCTAAATTCACATCAGTAAACATTCTTTCCCATCTTGATTCGGGCACTGAATCAAGCATTTTCCTTAGCTCGGTGAATACGTGATTAGCACCTGCATAGTCTTTCCGGTAATAGAGATCATTGCCATAGCCGGTGAGTGTGTTGAACTTGTCAAACTGATTCATCGACTCTACTGTCTCCATTGATTTACCCCACCAGTAAGCGCTGTTGTTGAAATCACGCATGTCTGTGAATACGGCGGCTATACCGTTGTAAAGCGGAAGATAGTTCACAGGCTCAAGCTCAAGAGAATCGGCCACTGAGATAGCCCTGTGGTAATACACGGCCGCACTGTCGAGCGAGCCGGCCATACGCATGGCGTTGGCATAATTACCGTATACTTGGGGAAGTCCGTGTAAATCGCCTGACAGAGCCTCGTTATCAATCGATAGCTTTAGATAATGCAGTGTGGAATCTGAATTGAAAGAGAATTGGTCATAATAACCACCGCGAGCCTGATAAGTCTTGGCAAGCAGATGTGCTCTCTTCTCGGTAGGCGCCTGACGCAACAGCCATTGTAAAGCGGTGTCCGTGGAAGCGAGCAAAAGCTCCGGTTTTCCTTGATAATATGCGTTGACACACTGTTGAACGATACACTCGGCCCATACTGCCGAATCGCCTCGTGACAATGATTTGCTCTTCAGCTCGTTGGTGAGACGCACTGCATCCGTTATGCTCCCCTGACGTAACGAATCGTTTATTTCAGAAATACCTGAATTTCTATTGGCATCACCTCTACCGGTGGTACACGCCCATATACCGACAGCTAAAAGCCCGGCAAATATCAATGGAAATACCCTGTATAGGCTAAATCTTGGATGCATCAGAATTTCAGGTTGTAAAGTGAATTTGGTTTTGGTGTTGCAAAGTTAATCATAATTTATCTTAATCCTGTCATTCTTAGTACTCACATATCATTTTATAAATATTATTTTTTTCTTTTCAGCGTTGATTTTTGTCCACTTGGAACGCGATTACGGCCCTACAACCAAGAAAAGCTGAAGGGCCGTTTTGGATAATAAAAACTTTGCTCTATCTTTGTAGCCGAATCTCTCATCCTCAAGCGAATCAATCAAGCTCAATACTGACTGTTCGCACTTAGGAATTAAATAATACGACTACCCATTTTCATATCTCTGCCTGACATTATTTACTCAGCCGCTAACTTGCAATTCCTTATTTGCCATCGCGCTTGCGCCAGTAAGCCGACATATCCTCCAAAGTCTTGCCCTTGGTTTCGGGAACCAGACTGAATACGAACCACGCGGCAATCACACAGATCACACCATACAACGCATACACGAACACATGGCCGAAGCTCTCTCCCATGTCTCCCGCACGCATATTATACATCGGCACGAAGGTGGAGGAAACGATGAAATTGAATATCCATTGGAAGGCCACAGCTATCGCCACAGCTGCACTACGGATAGTGTTGGGGAAGATTTCTGATATAAGCACCCAGCATATCGGACCCCATGAGAACATGAAGGAGGCTGAATAAACCATGATGGATACCACCGGGAAAAGCGGATGAAGCACCCAGATATTGGAGGCTGCCACACCGAATGCTCCTATGGCCATACCGAACGAGCCCCATATAAGAAGTGGCTTACGTCCCCATTTCTCTACCGTAAACACTGCCACTAAGGTAAACAGGATGTTTACTATGCCCATGATGATAGTCTGCACCATAGGATTACCCATTCCCATTGAATCAAATATGCGCGGTGCGTAATAGAGCACGGCATTGATGCCTACGGCCTGTTGGAAAACCGACAGCATGACACCAACGAAAATCACCATTACTCCAAAAGAGAAAAGTTTCTCTCTCTTCACGGAAACGGTGTTCTTGATCTCGTCGAGTATCTCCCGCGCTTTCGATCCGTTTATATGGGTGAGAACTTCTAACGCCTTCTTGTCTTTTCCTATCAGTGCAAGATAACGCGGTGACTCGGGAACAAAGCATACAAGAATGGTAAATACCAAAGCCACGAAACCTTCCGAACCGAACATGTAACGCCATCCTGTCTGAATAGTCCACTGGTCGGAGTCGGGATGTACCTGATACAATGTCTCACCTATACGTTCGATGATAGGGTTGGTGTGGTCACCCAAAATGAGGAAGTTGACGAAGTACACCACTAACTGACCGAATATTATGGCAAACTGGTTCCACGATACCAGCGTCCCCCTGATGTTGGATGGGGCTACCTCAGCTATATACATCGGACAGATGGCCGAGGCAAGACCGACACCTACGCCACCGAGGATTCTGTAGAAATTGAAACCTATCAGCAGACCCAATGTCGGTTGTCCGTAGTCGAAAAAGAAGAATTCCGGATTATATGATCCCAAGGCGGAAAGGAAAAACAGGATACCGGCTATGAAAAGCGATTTCTTGCGTCCCAGCCCGGAAGCCAATACACCGGAAATGGCACTGCCTATTATACATCCCAACAGCGCGCTCGAAGAGGTCATGCCGTGTATCACATCCGTGTAGTCGAAATCTTTGGCTCCTAAGAAAAAGGCCTGCAGTCCCTTCTCCGCTCCCGAAATCACCGCTGTGTCATAACCGAACAACAGACCTCCTAACACAGCCACACACACTATACCGTATAGATACAGTTTGCTCCCCTTGTCTTGATTACTCATGATGATACGTTATGAATGGTTAATATGAAAAAACAGGCCCCTGCGGGCGTTACTGACCACCCGGAGGAGCCTGTGCCTGTGTTGGCTTATCTACTTATCTATAAGCGTGGATGATTACTCTTAAATCTCCTTATCACATTCAAGAAGTGTTCAGGCATACATATTCACGATGGCCTCATAGAGCTCCTGCTTACCTGAAGTCTGGGCAGGCTCGTTGATCTTCTTACCGATTTCCGCGAGTTGCTCGAGTGTGAGTTTGCCCTCTTCGAAAGCTTTGCCCTCACCTGAGTCGAATGATGCGTAGCGGTCGGCAAGCATCTTCTTGTAAGGTGATTTCTCAAGCACATTGGCTGCACACTCTAAAGCGCGTGCCATAGCATCCATACCGGCAATATGAGCGATGAAGATATCCTCAAGATCTGTTGAGTTACGGCGTGTCTTCGCATCGAAGTTGGTACCGCCGTTGCCGAGACCGCCGTTGCGGATAATCTGCATCATGGCCTGGGTGAGCTCATAATTGTCAATCGGGAACTGGTCAGTGTCCCAACCGTTCTGATAGTCACCCCTGTTGGCATCGATGGAACCGAGCATACCGTTGTCTACCGCCACTGCAAGCTCATGCTCGAAAGTGTGACCGGCAAGGGTAGCATGGTTAACCTCGATATTTACCTTGAAATCTTTCTCAAGACCGTGAGCCTTGAGGAAACCTATCACTGTCTCTGTGTCGACATCATACTGGTGTTTGGAGGGCTCCATGGGTTTCGGCTCGATAAGGAATGTGCCTGTGAAGCCTTTGCTGCGCGCATAGTCACGTGCCATTGTAAGCATTGTGGCCAGATGCTCTTTCTCACGCTTCTGGTCGGTGTTCAGAAGGCTCATATAGCCCTCACGGCCACCCCAGAATACGTAGTTCTGTCCGCCAAGCTCGATAGTGGCGTCAATTGCGTTCTTGATCTGCACGGCTGCACGGGCCACTACATCGAAATCAGGATTGGTGGCAGCTCCGTTCATATAGCGTGCGTTACCGAATACGTTGGCTGTGCCCCAGAGGTTCTTGATATTGGTGCCCTGCATCTTCTGCTTGATATAGGCTACAACCTCTTTCAGGTTAGCCTCATATTCCTCTACATTGGCTCCCTCGTCTACAAGGTCAACATCATGGAAGCAGAAATATTCGATGCCGAGTTTCTCCATGATCTCGAATCCGGCGTCAACTTTATTCTTGGCTATCTCTACCGCGTTCTCACCCACATTCCAGGGGAATTTCTTTGTGCCGCCGCCAAACTGGTCGCCACCCTCTGCACAGAGTGTGTGCCACCATGCCATCGCGAACTTAAGCCATTCTTTCATAGGTTTGCCGAGCACGAGTTTCTCTGCGTCATAGTAACGGTAAGCAAGGGGATTGTAGGAAGATGTGCCTTCAAATTTGATCTTCCCTATCTGGGGAAAGTATTCTTTTGTTGCCATTTTAATTAAGAGTTAGTTGTGATTATTGGTATTTGTAAATTTATTTTTTAAGGTTATCAAGTACATTCTCAAGTATCTGTTTCCAGCGTGCGTATGCCTCGAGATAAGGAGTGCGGTCAGGCGCCGGTTCTATCACCTCGAGCACCTTCAGCGATCCGAAAGCCTCTTTATTGTCGGCATAGATGCCTGCCCCGATGCCCGCTCCCTTGGCTGCTCCGGCTGCTCCGTCGGTGTCGACAAGGTCGATAGTGGCTCCTGACACTGAAGCTAAAGTTTCCCGGAATATCGGGCTCAGGAACATATTCGCTTTCCCTGCATGTATCCGCTTGATATCCATTCCGATCGATTCCATTATCTCCATGCCGTACATAAAGGAGAAAACTATGCCCTCCTGAGCGGCCCGGATGATATGGTTGCGGTTGTGGATATTGAAGTTGATTCCGTGGATGGAACATTCTATCTGACGATTCTCGAGCACACGCTCCGCCCCGTTTCCAAACGGAAGTATGGTCACGCCCTGACTGCCTACGGGCACTGTGGCAGCCAATTCGTTCATCTCTGCGTAGCTGATACCCTCGGGGGCGACATTGCGTTTTATCCAAGTATTTAGGATACCTGTACCGTTGATGCAGGTCATCACTCCGATGCGGGTCTGCTCTCCGGTGTGGTTCACATGAGCGAAATTATTCACACGTGAACGAGGATCGTAGTCAACTGTGCCGTTGATACCGTATACCACTCCTGAAGTCCCTGCAGTTGAAGCCACTTCTCCGGGATTGAATACGTTGAGCGATAAAGCATTGTTAGGTTGGTCACCCGCACGGTAAGTCACCGGCGTTCCGGGAGCCAGACCCAATTCTTTGGCAGCTTTCTCTGTAAGACGTCCTTGCTCCGAGAAGGTCGGCTTTACTTCAGGGAATATCTCGGGTTCATAGCCGAAATAGGCCATAAGGAAAGTGGCAGGCGCATTCTCTTTGAAATCCCACAGCATATACTCGGAAAGTCCTTCGGGATTTGTACAGATCTCGTCGGTCAGACGCATGGCGATATAATCGCCGGGTAGCATCACTTTATAAATTTTCTCAAATATTTCGGGTTCCTCCTCTTTTAGCCAGCGCAGCTTGGAGGCTGTGAAATTACCGGGAGAATTAAGCAGCCGAGGCAGACATACATCAGCCCCAAGCTCTCCGAACGCTTTCTCTCCGTAGGGCACACCGCGTGAGTCACACCATATTATAGCGTCTCTGAGCACTTTGCGGTCTTTGTCGATGGCCACAAGGCCATGCATCTGATAACTTATACCTATCGCCTTGATATCGGCCGGATTGACACCGCTATCTTTAAGTACCGCCGCTGTAGCCTCTTTAAGATATTTCCACCAGTTCTCAGGGTCCTGTTCTGCCCAACCCTGACGCAATGCCTTGATAGGAGCTTCGTTCTTAGGGTAAAAGTCGGAGGCCACACATTTACCTGTGGTTGCGTCAACCAAAGCCGCCTTTACCGATGAGCTGCCTATATCATATCCTAATAAATACATTGACTGATTATGGTTTTAGGTTACTGATAAAATTAAAGTGACCGGCGGGAATTGACTCGGCTGGTCAGTTCCCGCCGGCTGTTATTTGGTGGTCCAATCAGTGGATGGCCCTTCAGAACATCGCTTTCACCTGATTGTAAACGTTGTCGGCTGTGAAACCGAGTTTCTCGTCAAGCACTTTGTAAGGCGCGGAGAAACCGAACGACTCCAGACCCCAGATTTTTCCATCTGTGCCTACCAGACCGAGAAGATTAACGGGTAGACCGGCGGTCAGACCGAATTTCTTCACATCTTTAGGAAGCACCTCCTCCTGATATGCCACAGGCTGTGTGCGGAACAGACCCTCTGAAGGCACTGACACAACACGCACTTTGAGACCATCCTCACGGAGCTTCTTGGCACCGTCTACAAGAGTGGATACTTCTGAACCGGTAGCCACGAGCACAACATCGGGATTCTCATCCGAGCCCGCTACGATATAGCCGCCCTTCTCAGCCTGACTGTAGTCGTTACCCGCCGGAAGATTATTGATATTCTGACGTGAAAGTATAAGTGCCGTCGGAGTGTAGACATTTTCCATGGCGAGTTTCCAAGCCACTGTAGTCTCCTCTGCATCTGCCGGACGAAGCACAAGCACTGAGTTGCGTCCGTGATGATTCTTGAGCTTCTCCATAAGACGGATCTGTGCCTCTTGTTCAACAGGCTCATGTGTCGGCCCATCCTCTCCCACACGGAAAGCATCGTGAGTCCAGATAAACTTCACGGGAAGTTCCATCAGCGCTGCCATACGAACGGCCGGTTTCATATAATCCGAGAATACGAAGAAGGTGGCGCATGCGGCTATCACACCTCCGTGAAGCGCCATGCCTATACAGCAGCAAGCCATTGTAAGCTCTGCCACACCTGCCTGCAAGAAAGCTCCTGAAAAATCTCCCTTGGTGAAGGCTTTGGTCTGCTTCAGGAATGAGATGGTCTTGTCGCTCTCTGAAAGGTCGGCCGATGAACAGATCATATTGGGCACCTGCAGGGCAAGCTGGGCAAGAACGGCGCCTGATGCGTTACGGGTGGCATCGTTCTCTTTCTGCACCACTTTGTTCCAGTCAATCTTGGGAGCTTTGTTCTCAAACCATACTTTGAGCTCGGCTGCTTTCTCCGGATTCTTATCGGCCCATTCTTTCTCCTCTGCCTTACGCTCGGCTACGATTCCCTCCAAAGCTTTGGCGCGGGCCTCGTAAAGTGCCTGCACCTCGTCAAAGATTACGAACGGATCGTCGGGATCTCCTCCTAAGTTCACCACTGTGTTGCGGTAAGCGTCGCCTCCCAATGGAGCTCCGTGGGTCTTGCAGTTGCGCTCATAGGAGCTGTTGTCGGCCTTGCGGGCGCCTTTACCCATCACAGTCTTACCTATAATAAGAGTGGGTTGCTCACGCTGTGCCTTGGCTGCGTTCAGGGCCATACGGATTTCATCGACATCATGGCCATTGATTTCCATCACATTCCAACCCCATGAACGATATTTCATTGCAGTATCCTCATTGGTCACCTCTGCAGTCTCTGTGGAAAGCTGAATATCGTTGGAATCATAGAACATTACCAGATTGCCTAAACCTAACGTGCCGGCTATACGCCCTGCACCCTGTGAGATTTCCTCCTGGATACCGCCGTCTGATATGTAGGCATAGATAGTCTCTTCTTCAAAACC
Organism: uncultured Sangeribacter sp.; assembly: GCA_964586465.1. Lineage (GTDB taxonomy): Bacteria > Bacteroidota > Bacteroidia > Bacteroidales > Muribaculaceae > Lepagella. Next base: position 10,278 of record CAZPHL010000014.1, on the reverse strand, counting down.
GGGATTGCCGGTACGCGCAGCCAAGAATTTTGCGGCTATGGCTGCTCCTACTGCGAAAGTGTGGCCTTGGCCCAAAGGTCCGGAGGTGTTCTCAACTCCTCTCGCAATGTCAAACTCGGGATGACCCGTTGTAGGACTGCCCCACTGACGGAGTTGCTTGAGTTCGTCTATTGAATATTTTCCTATCAAGGCAAGCTGAGCATAAAGCATAGGCGCCATGTGGCCCGGATCAAGGAAGAAGCGGTCTCTGGTGGCCCAATTGGGATCTTTGGGATCAAATACAAGATATTCGCTGAAAAGCACATTGATGAAATCCGCACCACCCATGGCGCCACCGGGATGTCCCGACTTGGCTTTTTCAACCATGGAGGCAGCAAGAATGCGGATATTGTCCGCCGCGCGGTTGAGAATTTCCTTTTCCATTTCTTAGTCTTTTTTCATGATAGTTTCGGAACGACGTCTCTCTGATTTTGGGTTATTTATTGAGATTCGCACTGCAAAGATAGTAAAAGGAAATAATAATAAGGTGGAAAAAGTGTAATATATGCGTTTAAATTTGTTGCTTCTGCACTATAAAGCGCTTAAAAGATACTAAAAAGCGAGTTTTACTTATCGCGTCGCTGTAAACGCGGTGCTTTTGAATGTGAAGATGGGCACCGTAGCACACACCACCATCGTCAGGATTATCGCAAGACAGATAAAACCGTTTTCGGCAAACCGATAGAAATATATATCGAATTTCTCCTGCGTGTCGCCAAACAGACACATCGCTAACCCTCCGAATGAACGGTAGGCATACATACCGGGTATCATCGGAAGCAATGCCGGAAACAGATACGCCTCTGCCGGAGTCTTTGCAAGGGGTGAGATAAACACCGCCATGGTCCCTATCATAAATGAAGCGATTCCCGTGGCTAACACTATGTGAGCGCCGAACACATCCGGATCCATCAGCAGGAAACGTGCGGAATGCCCTATGGCCGCTATAAGTCCGCACCACACGTATGATCGCCGGGGCAATCTGCTGATTGTCCCGAAGCCTATGGCCGCCATGGCTGCCAACAAAGCATCTTTTATTATCTCGAACAACACTTCCTTTTATTTTTATGTTTGGCTGTTTCAGTATTCAGAACATTCCTACTCCCATCATCTTCATCCCCAGGCATAAGCCTAACGACAGACAGGCCGTAAGTATCACTGCATCGGTAAAACGGCTGAAGGCACAGATGTAATGACGGTAGAGCAGATCGCTGAAGGAATTGAGAAAGGGTATGCCCGGCACAAGATAGAGCACGCTCGTGCCTACGGCTATGGCCGGTGTCCCGTCGGGCGTGAGTATGTAGCCCGAACACCCTATGATGGTTGACACAAACGCACATACAAGAAAAATAACTCTTCCGTCTACGTGACATCCCCCCATCATCTGTTTGAGACGGAAACCTATGGCAGTGGCCACAAGCACGATTAACATTGCTATCGGATCACCGCCGAATATACCGCAGAAGGAGGCATTGGCCAATGAGGCCAGCGTGAGGGTTAGCCACGGTGTCTCTTTCTCGCTATGTAATATATGTTCAAACCGATGACGGGCCACTGAAAGCGGTAGACCGTCATCGGCTATATGCCAGCTCAGTTGACTGAGCTTTGTGTTGAGCGTAAAACTGATAGGAGCTCCCGTCACAGACGATATCGAAGTGAACATGTCGTCACCCCCGGGCTGCCACACTGTCATGTGTATATGGCGCGGCATTATGTAAATCTCCACTTTTCTCCCGTAGGCGGCTGCTATGCGGTTGACATTGCGCTCCAGACGTATGCATGTGGCCGCGCTTCCTAAAAGTGCGACGGCGTAGTCTGCAAGAAATTGACACACCTCTTTTGATGTATAGGCAGTCTCCATGGTCTATCGGTTTACGTTTTCTATGAGCTTGGTCAGACGGGCCGGCAATCAGCTTACCGGCCCGTCGGTTGGGTTTTCTCCTGCAAATTTAGCAATTTATTTTGAAAGAGCAATACGCTTGTATTCCACCGGAGTCACCTTCAGGAACTGAGGCACATATTCCTCCCAATTGTCGAGCATTCGTTTCGCAAGCGCACTGTGGGTGTGTTTGTAATGTCGCTCTATGAGGTCATGAAGCTCCTCTTTTTCCCAATCTTCCTGAAGCAAGGTCAGTTCCACCATATCCATATTGATATAATTGTCGACATTGCCTCTGTAATTCCAGATATAAGCCACACCGCCGCTCATGCCGGCTGCGAAGTTCTGCCCTACTTTACCGAGCACCACCACACGACCCCCGGTCATGTATTCACAACCATGGTCGCCGACACCCTCTACGACTGTCACGGCTCCGCTGTTCCTTACGGCAAATCGTTCTCCCACTCGGCCGTTGACAAACAGTTCACCCCCTGTAGCGCCATATAGAAGTGTGTTACCCGCTATAGTGTTCTTCTCCGCCTCGAAGGTGGCCTCGCGTGACGGCACCACTATTATGCGACCTCCCGACAGACCCTTCCCGAGATAGTCATTGGCGTCACCTTCAAGTTTGAGCGTAACACCTTTGCAGAGGAAAGCTCCGAAGCTTTGGCCGGCTGACCCGTAGAAAGTCAATTTCACACTGTTGTCGGCAAGTCCCGCTCCTCCGAACCGTTTGGTGATGTAACCGCTGAGCATGGCTCCTACGGAACGGTCGGTGTTAACTATCGGCATTCCTAACGCTATGGGTTGTTTGGAATCGATAGCGTTGCTTATCAGCTGCAACAACGCTCCGTCTTTTACTCCTTTGAGCTTATGGTCTTGGGCCTCTACAAAGTGCAAGGCATATTCCTGAGCGACATCGGGCATATAGAACAGGCGTGAGAAATCTACCAAAGCAGCTTTAGAATCGGGATCAACGGGTTTCTTCCTCAGAAGATCTGCCCTGCCCACTATGTCGTCAAGGTGCTTGTAGCCCATGTTGGCAAGGCGTTCACGTATGCCCCGCGCCATAAACCGGAAATAGTTTATGAGCCATTCGTAGCGTCCTATGAATTTCTTTCGTAACTCCGGATTCTGAGTAGCCACCCCTTTCGGACAGGTGTTGGTGTGACATTTTCTGATCATGCAGCAACCTAACACCACTAATGCCGCTGTGCCGAAACCAAATTCCTCGGCTCCCAACAGTGCTGTTATGATGACATCGTGAGGACTCTTTAGCTGGCCGTCAACCTGCAGACGCACCTTGCCGCGCAGATTGTTCATCACAAGTGTCTGCTGAATCTCGGCGAGACCTATCTCGGCCGGAACTCCCGCATGTTTCATGGAGCTCGCCGGACTTGCTCCCGTGCCTCCGTCGCAACCGCTGATAAGAATCTTGTCGGCCTTGGCTTTGGCAACCCCGGCGGCTATGGTGCCTACGCCACTCTCTGCCACGAGTTTGACACTTATCTGGGCCTCGGGATTGATATTCTTGAGGTCGAATATGAGCTGGGCAAGATCTTCTATGGAGTAGATGTCATGATGTGGAGGCGGTGAAATAAGCGTGATGCCGGGAAGCGACCGACGTGTCCGGGCTATCACCTCGTCTACTTTGAAACCGGGCAACTGTCCTCCCTCACCGGGTTTGGCCCCTTGTGCCACCTTTATCTGTATTTCATCTGCATTCACGAGATATTCGGCATCCACGCCGAAACGTCCTGACGCCACCTGCTTCACGCTGCTACGTGCCCATGTGCCATCCTCTCTCACTTTGTTGCGTTCGGGATCCTCGCCACCCTCGCCTGTGTTGCTCATGCCTCCGATTTTATTCATCGCTATGGCAAGGGCTTCGTGTGCCTCTTTACTGATAGCTCCGAATGACATGGCCTCAGTGCAGAATCGTTTCATGAGACTTTCCTCGCTCTCTACCTCATCGATGGGTATTGGTTGACGGTCGCTCTCTACGGTGATTATGTCGCGCAGGAATATTGGCTCAGGTTTATCTTCCACTAAAGCCGTATATTCGCGGAATTTTTCGTAGTCATCACCGGAGGTAGCCGCCTGAAGGGCCCGCACCACCGGCGGATTCCATGCATGAAGCTCTCCGTTCTTTCTGTAACTGTAATTGCCGAAGTCTATGAGACGGGCTTCCTCTGTGCCGAAAGCCAGACGGTGGTTGTGAAGCACATCTTCGGCCACTTTGTCAATGCCGATGCCCTCTATCGGAGAGGGTGCGCCCCCCATGTATCTGCTCAGCAGACGTGAGCTTACGCCTAACGCCTCAAACAAGGCACAACCTCTGTAGCTGCGGATGGTGCTGATGCCCATCTTCGACATTATTTTCAGTATGCCTTTGTTGACAGCCTTGATATAGTGTTGCTCTGCCCCCTCATAGTCGAGTTGAAGCTCTTTACGGTCCACCAGATCCTGTAGTATGGCAAAAGCCATATAAGGATTCACGGCACTCGCACCGAATCCCATCAGTAAGGCCACATGCATCACTTCACACACTTCACCCGATTCTACTATGATAGCTATCTGGGAGCGTTTCCTACGTGCAACAAGATGATGGTGTACAGCTGACAGGGCAAGCAACGACGGCACAGCCGCATATTTGGCGTTCACTCCTTTGTCGGAGAGCACCATGTAATTATATCCCTTATCTACTGCATCTTCGGCCTCTGAGCATAGACGCTCGATGGCGCTTTCCATCGCGTTGACATCACCCTCGGCGTCGAAAGTCATGGAAATTGTTTTTGTATGGAAGCCTTTATATTGAAGATGACGAAGTATATCAAGCTCACTGTCAGACACTATGGGAGAGGGCATCCTGACCACACTGCACAGTTCGGCCGACGGGTGGAGGATATTCTTGCTGACCGACCCCACGAAGCTGGTAAGCGACATCACAAGTTCCTCGCGGATAGGATCGATGGGAGGATTGGTTACCTGTGCGAATTGCTGGCGGAAATAGTTGAAAAAGCGCTGAGGCATCTTGGAAAGTATGGCGGGTGGCGCATCGTTACCCATCGACCCTACCGGTTCCTGGGCATTTGACGCCATTGGCTTGATGATACGTTCTATATCCTCCACATCATAACCGAATGCCACCATCATGCGCTCTCTGTCGGGCACCTCGTGTTTCACTTTTCGTCCGCTCTTTATGTCGCTGAGCACGATTCGATTCTGGTCAATCCATTCCCTGTAAGGATGCTCTGTGGCTAATTCTCGTTTTATATCCCTGTCTATAAGTATCTTGCCCTCCTCGGTGTCTACCATTAGTATCTTGCCCGGTTTGAGCCGTGCCTTATGTTCTATCTCGGCAGGATCTATCTCGAGCACTCCTGTCTCGGAAGCCACTATCATCTCGCCGCTCTTGGTTATGGTCACTCGTGCCGGACGCAATCCGTTACGGTCAAGCATACCTCCGGCATAGCGTCCGTCGGAAAAGATTATAGCTGCCGGGCCGTCCCATGGAGCCATAAAGATAGAATGATATTCATAAAAGGATAGCAGCCTTCGCGATAACGGATTCTGGTCGTTACAACTCTCGGGCACGAGCATAGCCAAAGCATGGGGTAGACTCATGCCTGACCTAACGAAAAATTCAAGTGCATTGTCAAAAGAGGCGCTATCACTCATATCGGGCTGTATCACATCTCCGATGTTCTCCATCTTCCCTAAGTTTTCGGGCTGTATCACCGCCTCACGGGTTGACATCCAGAAACGGTTACCCCTTATGGTGTTGATCTCGCCATTATGGCCGATAAGTCTGAACGGCTGGGCAAGTCGCCATGTCGGAAAGGTATTGGTGGAGAAACGTGAATGTACAAGCGCTATCGCACTGGTAAAGTAAGGGCTCTGGAGATCCTTGAAATAGGTACGCAACTGAAGTGAGGTCAACATACCTTTGTATATGAGCGTACGGGTCGACATACTGACTATGTAACACGACTCTTTGTCAATGATGTCGTCTGACTTCAGCACCTTCTCCTCTATGCGCTTCCTGATTACGTAAAGCAATCCCTCGAGACGCTCACGATTGTCACAACCTACTATAAACAGTTGTCTTATCACCGGCTCTGTCATCAGGGCGTCATGGCCGAGCACACTCGAGTCTACGGGCACATCACGTGTATGCATCAGGAAAAGTCCTTGAGCTTTAATCTCCTTGTCTATTATTTCCTCAAATTTTTTCCTGTCTTCTTCATTTTTCGGCAGGAACACCATCCCAACACCATAACGGCCCTTTTCCGGCACCGGTATGCCGTTCAAAAGGATGTATTCATGAGGTATCTGCACCATTATTCCCGCGCCATCACCGGTTTTGTTGTCTGACCCCTCGGCACCTCGGTGAGCCATGTGCTCCAGCACCGAAAGACCCTGGTCTACTATTGAATGATGTTTGCTGCCGTCGATCTTAACCACCAGACCTACGCCGCAGCCGTCATGTTCGTAGGCGGGAGAATATAACCCTTTTCTCTCCCCTGAACCATAATTTTCTCTTGACTTCATTGTCGGATTTTTTCTGTAGAAACCTGCAGTTTTTCTGCTTTTAGTTGCGGCTTTTGCCGTTTTTACAAGAAGTTGTTTAATCAACTCTTTAATTTCGTGGCAAAGTTACAACTTTTTTACCATTTCTCAAACAAAAAAATCAGGCCACCGATAAAAACCGATGACCCGACCTCTTATTTATTTCAGATTTTTACTCTCTTTTTTATTCTTTTTTTATCCCAGTGGTGCTCTGACGTACGTCAAGGGTGCCGTGCAGCACAGCGGCTTCGCCCATCATATCGTCAAGGGTGGTCTGCAGATGCTCATTCTCTGTCTGTGTTTGCCGCATGCGTTTCTTAAGTTTGAAATTACTCCGATAGAGAAACATAAGCGCTACTGCAAGGATAAGCAATGCGGCCAATGCTACTGCCATGACTCTCTGCCCGGTTGCCAACTCCGCCTCTTTCTTCTCCATTGCCAACCGCTCCTTCTCGCTCTTCAGATGATTCACATCGTAGCGTATCTGCAACTCTCTGTAAGCATCGGCCGACTGTTCGGTGATCTTGTCGCTCAGCATCTTGTTGGATTCTTTCAACGCGCTGAGCAACGTTGCCTGGTCATTGATGCTGTCAGCAGCCGCCACGAGCATACCAAGCAGCTGTATACGCGCCGCGTTGCCCGTGATATGCGGAAGAGCCTTCTTGATAAGCGGCACTACCTGTGCATAATTACCTTCCGCCATATTCTTGAAAATCGCGGGACGACCCTCATTATAGAAGTCGCGTGCAATTTCAGGATCTTTCTCGGCCAACAGCTCGCATTTGTCATAGAGTGTCTTGATCTCGTCAAGCGACAGACCCTTGTAGTTGCTGAGCATGCGACGATAGCAGATGTAATAATAACGATGATAGTCCCTGTATTTGCGACCCATCTTCTTGTAACGTTCTTCAAGAAACTGTATGGTCTGGAGCAGTTTCCTGTCCATCTCGATCGCCTTGGCGTAATTGCCGTTGCGGGTGTGACAATTGGCCGCTGTGGTGTAATAGAGGGTCAGGATATAACTCGTGTCGAGAGGCATCTTGGCAATCAGATCTTCAAGACGGGTCATGTATTCCAGATAAAGGTTGCCTCGGTTGCGGTTACCTAAGAAAAGCACCATTCTGTAAAGGTCGAGTATCTCGTCATACATATCATTGCCCGGAGTGTCATATTCATTCGAATATTTTCTCAAGGTCTTACGCAAATCGCTGTCGGAAAGATAATTCGCCTCTCTGGAAGCCCGTTGCACAAGGATAAACACTCGCACCGTCTTGGCCATCTCCTCATTTTCGAGATATTTCGTGTAGTCAAGCATTTCCTGCACTTGCAAGCTGTCTTTGGCAACTAATGTGGTCACTTGAGGTATGAAATCAAGCAGGGCAAGCTGATTGTTTGTCCGTTTGGCAAGTTCAAGCACCATTTTTCCCGGCTGCAGCTTATTTTTCTGGTCGGAGGCGTCAAAGATGTCGTAAAGCATCTTCAGACTGTCATCGGCTGTTTTCTGGTATTTCAATTGGCCCATGAGGCTATCGGCCACGGCTTGGTATGAGATTGCATGTGCCCCTGTGGCTATGAATAGAAGCACTACTGTAGCAATCAATTGAAGAAGCTTCTGTTGTTTCACGATGATGTCATTAAGTTTCTTATCCGGAGATAGATGCTACCTCCTCCTTTTATTTTTACAAAAGTAGACATTTTTCATGAAATATGTATAATTAAAGGCATTTTTTATTTAATTTTTATTTTAGCCCTCAATTATGCTGTATATGATATTTCTTATGCCCACTCTTCCCCTATCCTCACCTCGTCTACATCCGGGATGCCGGAGATGTGACTCATGATCTTCTGCAATTCTTCGTAGGAATGTATCCCGAATGAGATCTTTATCATCACTATGGAATCGGTGGTGGTGGAATTGTATGAATCGATATTTAGATTCAGTTTGTTGGATATACAATCCACGATATCTAAGAACAGGTGATAACGGTCTACGGCTTTGATGCTGACTGTCACGGGATACAGTGTCTCGTCAGGACGATAATCCACACTCACAATATTGTCGCCGAATTGCGAGGCAAGTCTGATTACAACCTGACAGTCACGTTTATGCACCGTGAGGCTCCCATCATCGTTCTTATACCCGATAACCTCCTCACCGGGGATGGGATGACAATGTGGACAACGCTTGAATTTAGGCACAGGTTGCGATTCAAGATATTCCTTGATGGCATTCTTGGCCTTATATGTCACCACATGGTCAAGCCGTGAAGTCGTAGGATGTGTATCTTTATCAGTGAAAATCTGCACCACGTCACCTCTTCGCAATGGAGCGGTGATTGCCGTCAGAAAACCGTTGACCCTGCCATATTTGGCGTGATTGCCTAAATCTTCGGAGATTTCGTAGGCAAAATCGAGCAGCGATGATTTCTGAGGAAGTATAACCTCTTTTCCTTTTGGGGTGAACACCATGATATCGTCATTATAGAATGAGGCTGTCACTCTTTCCATAAAATCTATTCCGCAGTCATGGCTGTCGATATCGCGTAGCACTCGCCTGAATTTGTCAACCCACCGGCCTATGATATCCTGAGTGTTCTCTTCCCGGTAACCTAACCGGGAATTGGCTGCCATTCTGCGACTGCTTATATGCACCTCTTGCCAACGTCCGAAATCAGCTAACAGCTTCACATGGAAACTCTGATAGCCATTCTCTTTTGGCGAATCTATATAGTTGGATATACCTCCCGGTTTTTCACGGAAACGGTCGGTGAGCAAAGAATATATCTTCAGCGCCATCTCTTTCTCATCCTCCCCTTCGGGGGTATCAAATATGATATCTGTGAAATGGCGATATTTTAGATGGTTGAAATCATCACCATATTTTCTCATCTTCCTCCACACACTGTAAGGATGACGATACTCCACCTTTACTGTCGCTCTGATACCCGCTTCAGCCAATGTGCCCTCCATCTGGAGCCGGAAGCGCTCAAGCCTCTCTTTTTGTTGCTGACGATCGTGCTCTATAAGAGTGGATATCTCTTCATATTCATGGGGACAGCGGAATTTCAGACTCAGATTTTCGAGCTCTGTTTTTACATGGTACATTCCCAGACGGTTGGCAAGAGGAGCATAGAAGTAATCTGTCTCTCCTGCTGTCTTCATCTGTTTGTCAGGACGCATTGAGGATAGCGTTCGCATATTATGCAGACGGTCGGCCAACTTTACCAAAATCGGTCTGATATCGTGTTGCATAGAGTCAAGGATCTGCCGGAAATTATCTACCTGTTTACTCAAGGCATAATTCTTTTTCTCCTTTTTCGTTAGGACATTCACCAGAAAACCGACATCATCACCAAAACGGGCAACAATCTCCTCAATGGGGTGAGGTGTATCTTCCACAACATCATGCAGGAATGCCGCTATCACTGAGTTGACATCAAGGCGGAATTCTTCAGCGGCAATGGTGGCCACGGCTATGGGATGAAAGATATATGGTTCCCCCGTTTTCCTCACCTGGGGTGCATGTGCTTCCTTGGCTAATAGGAAAGCATCTTTAAGACGGATTAGGTCAGCCTCCGAAGTTCTGGGGGCCATCACATCAAACACATGTTGCGCCTTAGCTTCAATCAAAGGTGCATAATCAATCTTAGAATTCTCCGTCGCCATAACCGTAAATGATAAAGATTTGGCACCGTAACCAAATCAAAGCAAAATTAATTATTTTCCACGAAATAAACAACAAAAAAGACGGCAACCACTGCCGGCCGGCATATATGCAAAAAAAGACG
>CAZPHL010000013.1:23276-36422 GCA_964586465.1 uncultured Sangeribacter sp. | reverse complement strand
TTGCATTTATTGAAAATTTTGAAGTTGATTAAACTACTTCAAAATTAAATATAATATTATTGCTTTGCATTTTACGTAAAGCTTATTTTATATTTTAAAATATAAAAAGTGTCCGGAAAATAATGCCTGAACTTTCATTATTTTCCGGACACACTACAGCCAATTGTTATTGGTCTGTGCAAGTCTACTCAGTTTATAGCTGATGCTGAGGTTCTACATATCCTATTTCTTTTTCATAGGAGTATGATTGAAGAACCATTGTATGTGGAACATGACATATCGTGGCAAAACCGTACGATAGACTTCAGTTCTTGCCTGGGCATTCATCGTATATGATACGTTCTTAAGATCGTGCAGGATATCATATCCGTCAAGCATAAACAGAAGTGAACCTTTGAGGGCCTTATAGGAAAGACGGGCATTCCATACATAATTGTTCGTATTCAGGTTATTGTCGACATAGCCTCTGCGGTTGAAAATACTGAAATCTGTAGACAACTCAAAATTGTATGGCAATGAGAAAAGGGCATTCAGGCCTGTCTTCAGCGTCCATGTATTCTGGGGCATGAAAAACTCACTCTCTCCCGTATAACGGTTGTAGCGTCCGTCAAAATTCAATGACAACTTTCCTTTTCCAAAACTGTAGGTGACCGATAAATTGTCTGAGAAACTCAGATCATTAACCCGGCTTTCAGTAACGTCTCCTCCAATATAACCGGTTAAATCAACACTTTTTTGATGAGCAGCCTTGAACATATTCCCAATCTGTATTCTACCAATGTATTGTCGATAAGTCACCCGGGCATTGTAGTTACTGTTACCGTTGACATTTGCATAGCTCATTTCTCTGACACCGGTCTTGGAATCATATTTAACGGATTGACCGAATGAGTTATGCCATAAATTTGCTTCCAGACGCAACATTGCAAATATTTTGTTTGAAGAGGGACGAAACTGATAGGACAAAACATATTGCTGGTTTAATGCCTGTCTCAATCCCGGATTACCTATGATGATATTCATTGGATCAGTGGTATCACGGATATCCACCATCCATTTCATATCGGGTGTCTTGCTATTAAGCGTCCCGAACACAGCCACCTCATGTTTTCCGTTAGCCGATTCAAATATCATGTATAAACGAGAGTTGTCAAAAAGGATATAATGACGTCTGAATATATCACTCATGCCTCCTCTACGATAATTTATAGATCTGTTGGCAAATATGAGCGGATATTCCAGAACAAGCCGGAAGTGGTTGTCATTAATAGAAGGGCTAAAAATGTATAAGAGCTTCAGACGGTTGTCAATATTTCTTTCCTTGCTCAAGTAACTGTTGAGAGGATCTAAGATGGGAGACTGATTCAGCAATGAGGGAAGAAGTCCGGAAATATACTCCTTTCTTAAATCCGAGTTTTCCAAAACATATAGGTTGGAGGTCTCTCTGTTGTAGTGATGTGTGAATCCATACTCCAGACCCAGACTCATCCCTAATTTTATTAAATAGTTATATCCTACAGTAACACCTGCCGTATAATCGAAATCGGGATAATTATTGAAAATCCTGTCGGCTTGTGTGGAAGGGTTGGAATCTGAACCGAAATTTATTACATAATCATTCAATCGGTTTTCATGCCTCCTGTTATATTCACCTATAAGATTTATTATCAGAAGATTGCTTCCCCAAGGCATCTTGATGCCTTGCCACAGATTGGTGCCGGTTGATAGGGAGTGTCCCTTCAGCCGGTTACGTTCTATATTCCGGTTGAGTATATGACCGAGCACCGCGGGAGTGTCGCCGCTGTAAATCTCCTCAATGAAACTTGTGGTGACATCGTTGTAAGCCTCATCAAATGTGGCGCTTATATCGGTATGTAGATTGTTCCAACGTTGATAACGAAAGAAAGGCTCCATGGCCACACCATATCCCTGTACACCCTTAAAGTAAACTTTATGATTGGTTGATAGCTGTAGCGTATGGTTTGACATCCTGTTGAAGGCATAATCGTAGGTGTTTGTCCCGGGCAGAAAATTTGTCCTCACAATGTCTGTGCCGTCATGCTCGTTGACACCGGAGGCGTTGGCATGGCCATCAAGCTCCCACTTGTCATTTTTTGGCCGTAGACTGTAATCAAACCCTCCGGAGATGGTGCGTCTCACCCCTGTAGGCATTGCCTCCGGAGTCCATGAGCTATTCTCTCCGGGCTTGCGGCTATCATTCAGATTATTGACATTGAAATAAGCGGCGTAACGGTTACGCGAGGTAAAAGCCATGGCAAAGATACGTCCCAAATAACGATCGGAACTCCCGTAGCCACCTTCAACGTTCAGGGTTGATCCGACCATATATTCCTTCTTTAGTTTTACATCCATCACATACGACTCATCCCCGAGATTAGTGCCGGCGAGCTCACTGAGACGGCTTGCTTTGTCATACACCTCGATATTCTTGACCGTATAGGCACCCAAATTATCAAGCATCAACTTGCGGTTGTCCCCGAAAAAATCACGTCCGTTTAGAAGAAGTGATTCCACGAATTTTCCGTTGACCTTAATCTGTCCTTCATCATTCAACTCAACGCCGGGCAGCTGCTTGATCAGGGCATCCAGCATGCTGCCTTCGGCAAGACGGAAGGCGTCCGCGTTATAAACCAATGTGTCACCCTTATGATAAAATTTGACTTTGGAAGTTCTTACCACCACTTCCCCCAGATCTGTGGCTTCCGCTTCTAAGTAGAGATTTCCCAAATCGCTATAGTAATCTCTCCTCTTAATATTTATCTCTTTATCCAAAGTTATAAATCCATGTTCACTGATTTTTAAAAGGTAGAAGCCGGAAGTCTGCACTCCAACCCTGAATCCCCCTGTGTAGGACTTCTGACTCTCCTCGACCTCTCCGGATCCCGGTGTATAGTGATCCAACAGATAATGGTCTGAAATTGCCGTATCTAACAAAGTACTGTCAGGTAATGAGAACACTTCGACCTTTGCCTTTGATAATGGTGTGTTCAAAAGCTTATCAATTATTTTGCCCTCTATTATATATCTATTCTGGGCCTGACAGAAAATTGGCAGTATCAGTAACAAAAATATAAATTTTAGTCTCATGGTTATGAAGATTTAGTTAGAAGTTGAAATTATTTTGACAATTATTTTATAAAAAAGGTTCGTTAAGCAATATTCGTTGGCTATGCGGTCTCGATCACAAAGTCATGTTGAAACACAACAATTTGAATTGTTTGTAGAAAGTATGTAGACCGGATTAAATTTTTTGTGGTAATTTTTCATATTAAACATCATATTTTTAACGGATTATAAAATCAGCTTTGAGGAGCTCTATATTTTTCAAAAAATAGAAGTAGCGTTTGTATTTAAGAAGACGTAAAATTTTTAAAATAGATTTAAACCCTGATAAATTTTTTTTCAATTTGTGATAAATGAGTCGAGGCTGTGTCGTGAAATCACTTCGCGGCACAGCCTCTTTCAGGATAGGAATCTTCTCAGTCAGTAAGATCTGAAAGACGTTTGAATGGTTCAATCGGTAAGTTCAGAGGGAAGTATCGGCATCGCTCCTTTTTTGGTGCATACGAAAGCCGATGTCTGAACTGCTTTTGAATGAGCCTCCTCAACTGATTTCCCTTTAAGGATAGAAGCTATGAAGGCTGCTGTAAAGGAGTCGCCTGCACCTACCGTGTCGGCTACCTCTACTGTCGGTGTGGGCTGGAAGGATACCTTACCCGGTGTGAAAACGTAACTTCCGTTGACTCCACAGGTGAGGATGAGCATCTTAAGGTTATATTTACCTAAGAGAATCCAGCATTTATCTTGAAGGTCTATTCCGGGATAACCGAAGAGACGGCTGATGATTACAAGTTCCTCATCGTTGATCTTGAGAACATTGCAACGCTCCATTGAGTTGGTGAGAATCTCTTTTGTGTAGAATCCCTGACGAAGATTGATGTCGAATACCACCAAATTATCGGGATCTTTCGGCATTGCATCAAGGAATTTGTTGATGGTCTCGCGAGAAACTACGTTGCGCTGTGCCAAGGAACCGAAACAAATGGCTTTTGTCTTTTTAGCGAGTGCCTCGATATCTTCGGTGAAGGGGATATTGTCCCATGCCACATTCTCTTTGATGTCATACTGTGGTACACCGTTGTCGTCAAGTTCCACCTGTACTGTGCCGGTTGCGTAGGGCACTTTCGGTAACTTGTGGGTAAGGCCTTTTGAGGTGAAGTTATCTTCAATCTCTTTGCCAAGGGCATCTTCACCTACCGCGCTGATAACGCAGCTGGGGAGACCGAACTGTGACACGTGATATGCGAAGTTGGCGGGTGCGCCACCTATTTTCTTACCTTCGGGGAGGACATCCCAAAGTGCCTCGCCCATGCCGATTACTACTTTCTCTGACATAATTATTTAAGTTTTTCTATTTTTTAATGATTAATAAAGTTAACCTCAAGCTTTCTTGATCTGAGTCATGAAATAGAGGAGGTAAAGCACTCCGATGCTCATCACACCTACTGCGCCGGCTACGCCCATGCCACCCTGGGCAAAGCCCATACAGAGCGGGAAAATCGTACCACCGAAGAGACCCATGATCATAAGACCTGAAACCTCGTTCTTCTCGTTCGGCTGACGGTTGAGGGCCTGTGCGAATACTACGGAGAACACGTTGGAGTTGCCGAAACCTATGAGGGCGATACCTGCAAGGACAATGAACTGTGAAGTGGCGATGAACAGGGCGATAACACCTAAGATCATGCAGAGCACGCTAAAGCCGAAGAAACCTTTTGCTGAAAGGCGGGCCAAAAGGTAGGATCCAATCAGACAGCCACCTGTACGGAAGTAGAAGTAAATCTGGGTGCCGATTACAGCCTCGGCTGTGGAGAGACCGAATTTCTCGATGAGAATCTGGGGTGCGAAGGTGTTGGTGCCTACGTCGATGCCTACGTGACACATGATGCCTACGAAGCAGAGAGAGACGAAAGGTATGCTCAGGAGCTTGACACATTCCATAAAACCGGTGATCTTATCAGGCCTTTCCTCACGGATGGGGGTAGCACTTAACATCGCTACTGAAAGAACATTGATCACTGCGAAGATCGGGAATACTACGCGCCAGTCAAGACCGAAAGTAGGTATGGCCTGCACGGCTCCCCAAGACATGAGATAGGGGGCGAGAAGAGAGGCGAGTGCCTTTACGAACTGACCGAAAGTAAGGGTGGAGGCCAGACGGTCGGGATGGATAAGACCGGATACGAGCGGGTTGAGTGAAGTCTGCATCACCGCATTGCCTATGCCGAGGAGTGAGAAGGCTATGAGCATTGCCGGGTAAGTGTCACTGCAAATCGGAATGATGAGAGAAACAAGCGTAAGAAGCTGTGAGAAAAGAACTGTCTTTTTACGTCCTATCTTGTTCATCAGGATGCCCGTGGGCACCGAGAAGATGAGGAACCAGAAGAATACTAACGAGGGGATGAAACCTGCCTCTGCGTCTGAAAGGTGAAGGTCTGCCTTAACAAAGTTGGTGGCGGAACCCACGAGGTCGACGAAACCCATTGTGAAGAAGCAGAGCATCACCGGGATCATCTGCATAAGGAATGTGCCCTTTCTGTCAGTTTTTATTGCTGATTGAGTTGCCATTTTTTTAATCTTTTTGAGAGGTTAACTGCATGATGTCGGTAGTCGATACCGGATGAATTATTTCGCTGTGTAGATCTTGAGGTTGTCAAGACGTGCGCCGCCGTTGGAACTTACTGAGAAGTTGGTGTAAGGTTCGTTGGGGAACACAAGGTTGGTCTGAACTGATTTGCCGTTGTTGGCGAAGAGTTCCACGCTTGAGCTGTCAAGGAAAATACGGAGATTGAGTTTGCCGTTGGTCTCGAATGTGGGAGCCACTGTCACGGCGGGGAAATTCTCGCTGAAGTTGACGATTCCGCTCTGGCGACGGTCGCAGGAGATGGTGTGCTCTTTTACGTTGTAGACCATCACTACCTTATCGCCCTGTTTGTTGCTGAGGGTGAAAGTCACTTCAGAGGCATTGCGGGCATCAACATCGGCTACGATTTCACATGCCGCATTCTTAGCTATGGGAAGAGGGAATGTTGAAGCGCTCTTGCCGATTGACTTTTTAGCTGCGGAAGCAACTACTTTTCCGCGAAGTGCATTAAGTTCGGGTGAGGGAACCGATGCCAGCATGATTTCTCCGTCGGGAGCCGTGAAGAGTTCCATCTCTCGGGGGAGTGTGTTGGCGCTGCGGAACTGCTGAGTGGGTACATCGGCTGCATACTGCCAGTTGCTCATCCAGCCGATTACGGTGCGGCGATTGTCGGGAGTGTCGCTCCAGCTTACGGTAGCATAATGGTCTTTACCGAAGTCCATCCATTTGGTGGGAACTTTACCGGAAGCGTCGGTGTCGGCTACAAATTTCTTTCCGTCGAAATCACCTACGAAATATTGTGTCGCGCTGCCGCCGAAAGGTCCGCCGGGATTGATGTTGCAGATCACTACCCATTTCTTCTTGTCGGTGCCGTCTACAGGAAGTTCGAAGAGATCGGGACATTCCCAGACACCATCCTGGCAGCCGAGGCCTTTTCCGAATGCGCTCTCAAGAGTCCAGTCTTTAAGATTGGGTGAGGTGAAGAGGAACATCTCATAGTCGAGTGCGTGGGCGAGGATAAGATTCCATTCCTTGGTCTCTTCATTCCAGAACATATTCGGGTCACGGGCCTCACTCTCGAGGGTAAGGATAGGATTGCCGGCATAGGGGGTGAAGGTCATGCCGTTGTCGTTGCTGTAAGCGAGGCTCTGTATCTGGCTTGCCGCCGCGGAAGTATAAAGCGCAATTACGGCATCTTTGCCGAAACCGGCTGTGTTGTTACGGTCGATCACGCAGCTTCCGCTGAATATTGAACCAAGGCCGTCGGGCACGATGGCTGCGCCATGATGATTCCAGTTGATAAGGTCGGTAGAGGTGGCATGACCCCAGGTCATGTTCTGCCATTTTGATCCGTAAGGATTCCATTGATAGAAGAGATGCCATACTCCGTCTACATATACCATGCCGTTGGGGTCGTTCATCCAGCCATACTCGGGGCTCTGATGATAATAGGGGCGATACTTGGTCTCCGTATTAGTTGTGTCGAATGTGTCGGAGAGGGTGATGGTCTGCCAGCATACTGCATCCTTAGCCTCCCTTATGTTCTGGCGTCCGTGATTGGCGATGATGTTGAGAACGACATTGTGACCTTTATATTTCGATAAATCGTAGGGCACTGTGAAATCGGTCTTTGATTGGGCGAGCCTTGCGTAGAAAGTCTCTGCCAACTTGCCGTCGACCAAAACATCGATCTTCGCGTCCTCGATGCTCTCCTGAATCGGAAGTATGACGAAGTTCTTGTCACCTGTGACACGCACAAGGGTGTTGTTGACTCCAAGGTGTTCCACCTTTACTCCGTCGCCTGCCTGGGCCGCGACTGCTCCTATCAGGGATGTGCCTGCCATAAGGAGTGTGGTTAGTCTGTCTGCTATTCTTTTCATTGGTGTGAGATTAGATTCCTAAAAATTTTTTGACCTGAACAATATCTTTTTTACCTTTTCGATTTCACCGGCTTTCCTTATCAGAGGTGACCGGGGGTGTCATTTTTTTTGACATTGCAAAACTACAATATTAACTGATAATATGGTTACAAGAAACCGTGCATCTTATGCAATAAATGTTGTGAAGAAGATTTTTTCATACATATAGCACTTATTTTAATATAAAAACACTAAATTTGCAATTGTAATTATATTTACTAAACCATGAAACTGTTTTTCCAATCACTTTTATTGCTTGCAATGTTATTGGTCCTCCAGGGATGCGGAGGTGAGAAGATTTATAAAATTGGCGTCTCGCAATGCAGTTCCGACGACTGGCGAGAGAAGATGAACGATGAGATCAACCGTGAAATTATGCTCCACGAGAATGCTACTGTCGAGATACGTTCTGCCGATGACAGCAGTGAGAAGCAGATTGCCGATCTTGATTATTTTGTAGACAATGATTTCGATGTCATCATTGTCTCTCCTAACGAGGCTGCTGCCTTGACTCCGAAAGTCAAGGAGATTTTCGAGAAGGGTATACCGGTAATTATTTTTGACCGTAATATTAACGGTGATACCTATACGGCAAGGATCGGTGTAGATGACCGTGGGCTCGGTCGTTCCGCTTCGCGTTATGCACGTCATTTGGTAGGTGACAAGGCGAAAGCTGTGGAGTTATACGGCCTGCGTGGATCGACTCCCGCTGAAGACAGACATGAAGGTTTCACCTCCGATTTTGTGGGTAACGGTGGAACAGTCCTGGCAAGTGTCGCTGCCGACTGGCGACAGGAGGATGCGGAGCATATCTCCGATTCGCTTCTGAAGATATTGCCGGAAGTCGATGTGATTTTCGCCCATAACGACCGTATGGCAATAGGTGCATCCAAGGTCGCCAAAAAAATGGGAAGGGATGATATAAAGATAATCGGTATTGATGCCGCCCCTAATATTGGTATAAAGGCTGTGGCCGACGGTGTGATAGATGCAACTTTCCTTTATCCAACCGAGGGTCACCGACTGATTCAGTTGGCTCTTCAGATTCTCGAGAATAAGCCTTACCAAAGGGAGCTACAGTTTCCGGTGTCTTCGGCCGTTGACTCAACTAATGCGGATATCCTTCTTTTGCAGAATGAGACATTGGATGCCGAAACTGATAAAATGGTGCTCCTGAAAGGTCAGATCAATGAATATTGGGAGCGGCACGCGGCTCAGACTTACTTGTTCTATGCCTCTATTGCTATTCTTTTGCTCCTCTGCGGAGTGCTTTTCCTGATTTTACGTGCTTTCTGGCAACACCGTCATCATCAGGAGGTGCTCTTGAAACAGAACCGTCTTCTGGAGCAGGAACGTGACAAGCAGAAGGAACTCAACCGCAAACTTGAGGAGGCTACCCAGTCTAAGCTGATTTTTTTCACTAACGTATCGCACGACTTGCGTACACCTCTCACCTTGATTGCCGAACCCGTTGCACAACTCGCAGGAGCTTCAAATCTTACCGCCTCCCAGCAGACTCTCATAAAGATAGCCGATAAAAATGTGAAGATTCTGCAACGTCTTATCAATCAGATTCTTGATTTCCGAAAATATGAAAACGGTAAGTTGAATCTTCATCTTACGGAAATCGATTTCCGTAAAACAATAGGTGATTGGACGGAGTCTTTCGTACAGTTGGCTCGTAAGCGCGACATAAAATTACGTCTTGAAGGTCCTGAGGGTAACCAACCTCTCAATCTTGCACTGGATGTGGAGAAAATGGAACGGGTATTCTTCAACTTGGTCTCAAATGCCTTCAAATACACCCGTGACAACGGTTCTATCACCATATCCTATTCGGTGACCGACAATAAGCTCACCTTGAAAGTGGCTGATACGGGCGAGGGTATAAGCGAGAGGGATTTGGGTAATATCTTCGACAGATTCTATCAGGTTGACCGTATTCATCCTAAAGGTTCAGGCATCGGGCTCTCTTTGGTAAAGGCTTTTGTGGAGCTTCACGGAGGCACGATAACTGTGGAGAGTGAGGTCAACAAAGGTTCTGTATTTGCAGTGACGCTGCCTATCGTGCATGTAGCCGACACTTCACAAGCTGTGGATAAGCAGATTGAGGCCTCGACCGTGGAGGCTGAACTTGATAATGTCGACAGCGTTACGGAGTATGAATCGGATAAACCGTTGGTGCTCGTCATAGACGATAACCGCGACATACGTGAGATGGTAAGTGAATTGCTCAACAGTGAATATAATATCATCACGGCTTCAAATGGGAGTGAAGGAGTCAAGAAAGCTGCCAAATACGTGCCTGATCTGGTGATCTGTGATGTGATGATGCCCGGTATGGATGGTCTTGAATGTTGCCGTCGTCTGAAAGAGGAGACTGTAACCTCTCACATACCCGTGCTAATGTTGACCGCCTGCTCTTTGGATGAACAGCGTGTGCAGGGATATGACAATGGTGCCGACGGCTATCTTTCAAAACCATTCTCTTCGGCAGTGCTCAAATCACGGAGTGCCAGCCTGATCAAGAACCGTCGTATTATTAAGGAACTTTGGCAGAATCCTGTGGCAAGGGCTGTGGAGAAAACTGTAGAAAAACCTCTTGATAAAGATAAGGATAAAGAGCAGAAGAGGGAGGAAAATCAGCCGTCGATGCTCAAGGATGTGGAGAATGAATTCTATACGCGCTTCCTTAAGATTTTCTATGAAGAAATAGGTAAGCCTGACATGACCGTCGACAGTCTGGCAGCCAAGATGGGCCTTGAGCGTACTCAATTCTATAGAAAGATAAAGGCTATTACCAATTATTCTCCGGTAGAACTCATCAGGAATCTGCGCCTGAAGAAAGCACGGGCCATGGTGACCGGTTCGGAGAAAAGTATTTCGGAAATAGGCTACGAGGTGGGTTTCTCCACCCCGGCCTATTTTACCAAGTGCTATCGTGAGGCCTACGGCGAGACTCCGACGGAGACGCGCCAGAAACTCGGATAGATTATTTCAGTTCAGTCTCAAGTACATAGACGGAGGTGGGAGCTTTTTCAAGCGCCACTTCTCCGTCTCCTTGATATGTTTTCTGCACAAACAGATGCAGCTTCTTGTTATCGCGCCAATGATTAGTATCGAGTGACGGCTCCCAGGCTTCCACTCCGAATGTCGTGAGGTCGGTGGTGGTCCAGTTGCCTTCGGCTCCCTCTTTGGTTGAGGCGAGTGTGACTACACCGTCACGTTCAAGATCTCTGTAGACTACGCCTATATGGTTGCCGTCGGCCACGACTCGCGGACGGGAGATGGGAATCATCTTGGTGCCCCCTCCCGAGAGTGAGAATGGTGAGATCCGCTCGGAGATGGCACGCTCTTTCCATTCCTTACCGTCATGCCATACAAGACGATATTGCGGAACATCAGAATTTTCCGAACGCCAGTAGGAGACTATGTAGGGGAGTGAGCGGCTGTCGGCTGTCATGGAGGTCTGGTTGATCAGCTCGGAATTCTGCGGTATACGGCAGGCATATTCACAATTGGAGGCTGTGATTGGTAACTTATATTTTTTGCCGTCTGATTTCATCCAGGTTTTGCCACCGTCGGTGGATTTGGCATAGCAGAGATCGTGGTTGGTCTCCACGAGCCATGTCTCACGCCAAACCCATGAGACGTGTATGACATCATTCTCATCTATATATAGTTGCCAGTAAGGACTGCGTTGTTCTTCACCGTCAAGCAGTGAATCCTGCACCCTCGTCCATTTCTTATTCTTAACGTCATATCGGTTGATAGCCATGTTGCCGCGTCCCGAGGCTCCCGACCGATACACGAACAGAAGATCACCGTTTTTCATGGAGTAAAATTCGGGATAAGTCACTTTTTCTTCGTCTATGCCTGTCATGGAGGTCATGTCGCCTAATTCCAGACTGCCCGGTGCTACACTTTTAGCATACCTCAAGGGATGTCCGTGATGATCAAACGACACATGGAGATAACCTTCACCATCCACTCCCATACTGATCACATTATGGCCATCCTTGACATTCCCTTTGTATCGGGTCTTGTGAAGAGTCCAGATGTCAGATCCATGTGTGCGTTTACCCAGAGTGACGTAACCCTCCGGATCATAGAAAGATATGTATTGTGTGTCACCTTGTGAGACAAGTGAATTGGCGCGGAACACCGCTGTGTTGACCGATGTGCCGCTATAACCTTTTCCGGCCTCTGTGAGTTTGCTTCCTGTTGCCTCTTCCGTGAGTCCGTCATTCCTGAGTTCGGGTGTGCCGTTCTCATCAAATGTTATAGGAATCCACAGATGACGTGAATCGGGAAGATTTTTAGGTTTCCATATATCGGCCATGAAAATCCAATCATCGCCCACTTTCATGATTGATGTGCCTTGGCCACCGAAAGTTATGTCGGCATCCGGCCCTTTGCACGGATTCTCCATCTGATGCCATTCTCCCATCAGTGAGTCGGCCCACATCATTCTTGCGGCATTAGGGGCCCAACCGGTACACCCTGAGGTGATCATCCAATATTTGCCATCTTTCTTGAAGAGGGTAGGGGCTTCATTATGGCCGCCGGGAAATATCCGGATATATTTCCCCGTATGGTCTGTAAAATCATCGTTCAGTTCGGCTATATGCAGGGTAAGGTTATCCTCGGAAGAAAAAATATGATAAGCTTTACCGTCATCATCCACATAGAGGGTCATGTCTCGTGCCATTTGTCCGCCGGGAAGATCGCGGTAGACGAATAGACCGTTCTTAATCTCCTCAAACCACTCCGGTGTCCACCATTCCATCTCAAGTTTACTTTCGTCAGGTTTTAGCGATGGATCGAGGTTCAGGGGGAGTTTCCCTGCATTGACACGGTCGCTTTTTATTGGAATAAAGGGTCCGAGAGGATTATCGGCTGTAGCCACGGCTGAATGAGCGGCCGCATAGCCTTGACCTTTGAGCTCATGATGAAACCACATCACATACTTCCCTGTCTTGGGGTTGTAAATCACTTTCGGACGCTCAATCGTTGAACCGCGCTCGATCACGGCTCCCGGTTCATCACTCACCTGCATCACGATGCCTCGGTTTTCCCAGTTCTTAAGGTCGGTGGAGCTATAGCAGGCCACACCCTCCTGAGGTGCTTTGAAGCCGCGATGTTCGCCATACCAGTAGTAGACGCCGTCGGGAGCTTTCAGGATGGCTCCACCGTGGCAATTGATGTGATTGCCCTCGGTATCTTTCCATATACCCCCTTTGTCAGCGGGCAAAACTGCACTGGCCTGCGTGATGAGGCCGAACAGCATAATGAGTGTAAGGGTCAGTTTTCTAATCATATTAAGGCATTAAATTTGTTGGTTTTAATTAATAAACAATACGCCGGCATATAAATCCTGCTTATATATATATAACGATCAATGCGAAAGTATATTTGATTGGAGATACTCGCCGGGGGTGACGCCAAACTCCTTTTTAAACACCCTGCGGAAGTATGAAAGACTGTTGAAGCCTGTCAGGAAGGGAATCTCGCTCAACTCTACCTTTCCCTCGTTCAAAAGTTCAAGAGCACGTTTGAGCT
>CAZPHL010000013.1:16258-23176 GCA_964586465.1 uncultured Sangeribacter sp. | reverse complement strand
ATCTCGCTCAACTCTACCTTTCCCTCGTTCAAAAGTTCAAGAGCACGTTTGAGCTTGATTTTCCTGATAAATTCATTGGGAGTCAGGCCTGTAATACTTTTAACTTTCCTATAGAGGGTGGAGTGGCTCATACACATTTTGTCTGTTAGGAATGCGATATCCATCTCTTCCACTTCTATATTAGCTTCAATCACCTTTCTGAGTTTGTCGATGAAATCACGGTCGAGTGGTGTGAGTTTGGTGGCTATGGCCGGTTTGTCGGTTTCTGCTGCATCGTTGGTCTCGTCTTATTCTATAGTTTCGATATCCTTGTCCTGACCGTTAAAAGATGAGAGATAAAGCAGCGCCAGACGATGACGTGAATCAAGTATGTTCCTGATACGTGAAAGCAACAGTTTGGCACTGAAGGGTTTGGTGATATAGGAGTCGGCTCCTGAATTATAACCCTCTTCTTTATCAAGCATGGAGTCTTTGGCGGTGAGCAGGATTACAGGAATGTGGCTTGTAGTGATATCGTTTTTGATAGCATTACACAATTCTATTCCATCCATTCCCGGCATCATTATATCACTTACCACTATATCAGGCATTTTCTCCTTTACCAATCGCAGTCCCTCTTCTCCGTTTTCAGCACAAATCACATTGAATATGTCGTCGAAATAGTTTGAGATATAGTCCCTGAGATCGTTGTCGTCTTCCACAATCAGGAATGTCAGGCGTTCCGATCCGGAAGTCGTAGCCGTTTTTTTCTCCACAATCGTTTCATCTTTGGAACTTCTCTTTGTGTCAAGGTGAGTTGCTGACGGATAACGGTTGTCGATCTTAAGTTTGACAGAGAATGTACTTCCTTTGCCCTCCTCGGAAGTCACGGTAATCGTCCCTTCATGTATCTCCACAAGGTTTTTCACAAGGGCCAGACCAATACCTGTGCCGGCCACCTTTTTTGTATGCCGTCCCTGATAGTAGCTTTTGAATATATGTGGCAGTTCATCTGCAGCTATCCCTTCTCCGGTGTCTTTCACATTAATCTCGACATAATCCGTCTCTTCTGCAGAAAGCAGTTTCATGGAGAGTGTGACTGTGCCGGATTTAGTGTATTTTATAGCATTGCCGAGAAGATTATTGAGGATGGTGGTGATGATTTCCGGATCGTAATACATTTCGGTCGCCTCCGTCTCTGTCACATCAATGCTTATTGTAACATTTTTATTATTATTGAGTTCCTTGAATCTCAGACCGATTTCTCGCACAAAGTTGGCTAAATTGCCATACACCACTTCGAGTTGCCGGTTCTGTGTCTCGGTTTTTCTAAATTCGAGTATGCCGTTGATAAGGTTCAGGAGTCTCATCGAACTTGTGCGGATGGTATATAGCTTCTTCCTGTGCTCGTCGCGCAATTCGGGATCGTTGATGAGGTCTTCGATAGGCCCGATTATAAGCGAGAGGGGTGTGCGAAGTTCATGAGTTACATTGGTGTAAAACATAAGTCGCTCCTCGTTCAGAAGACGGTTATTCTTGCTGTTTTCTTTCTCAATGGCAAGATTTTTCTCAAGATTCATTTTGTATTTGTAGAAATACAGTATGATGCCTATCGCTACCAATACAATAATCACATACAACGTCTTAGCCCACCATGTCAGAAAAAGGGGTGGAGTTATGGTGATGGTCAGAAGTGTCTCGGGAGCTGACCACTCTCCACCGAAATAGCGGGTGGAAATCTGAAACCGATATGTACCCGGCTTCAGATTCCGGTAGAGCGCTTCCTGATCGGGGCCGGCGTATGACCAAACCTTGTTGACTCCCTTGAGATTATATTTTACTTCTGCATTTCCATTCATGGAGATGTCGGGATTGCTGAACCGGATGGCAAACGTGTTCAGATTATAAGGGATGGATATTCTGTCGGAATTAATGGGGATACTTATCTCGAGGTTCTGATTCTTGCCTTTGGAATCGTGGGCTGAAAGTTCTGTTACTCGTGTCTTGCTTTTTGAAAAAACATTTATGGGGAACTTCGAGGGCTTGAATCCCCTCAAACCGCAGAGAGAGCCGAAAAGCATTAGTCCGGATTTTGTGAAACAGGCGCTCCCTTCCACAAAAGAAGACAACGGAGCTTTATTGGCATTTGAATAGGTGGAGAGAACTGAGTTTTTCGGATCGTAACATGAAATGGCATCCTCGGCACTGATCCATAGTTTCCCGCTCTCATCTTCCTTTATAGCCTTAAAATTAGAGGAATGTCTGCCGTCGTTTATCTGCAATACTTTGATTATTTTTGATTTCTCCGTGTCATATAAGGCTGCTCCGTCTCGTGTGCAAATCCATATCTTGCCATCTTTACACTCCATTATATCATTGATGGTGTTTGACGGCAGTCCCTCCGGGAGGCTGACGCTATTCAATAATTTCCCGTCAGGACCTATCATAGCGGCTCCTTGTCCGAAGGTGCCTACCCATAATATCCCTTTAGAGGTGTAAAGAAGGGAGGTGGCATATCTGTCGGGAAGTCGATCGGTCAGATGAGTCACGCGTGATGCATTAAGCTGATCATCAATATGGAACAGTCCGTTGTGTGTGGCGGCTAAGATGCCGAAATCCGGTGTTTCTATTATATCTTTGATTTCTCTGTCAATATTTTTTACTGTTTGAAATGAGGAGTCGGTTCTATTAAGGCGATATGCTCCTGAATTACCCGTTCCGGCCCATATATTTCCCCGTGAATCCTCAAAAATAGTTATGACCGGGGCTTTGATATCCTTTTGCAAGGGCAGGCAGTAGATATGGCTTGCATTTCCTGACAGTTCTATCAGGTCTTTTTCTCCCCCGATCCAAAGATCACCGTTATGTGTCTCGGTAATGCTCCATACATTCTGATGAACCGAATTACTCCTATAAGTATCAAAAGGAGAGTAAGTGAAGATGAATGGAGCCTCTTTGCACATCACATCTATTCCGTCATTCGTATAACCAATCCAACGGTTTCCATAACTGTCTTCAAATAAGGCTACCGGAGCCGGAGAGGTTAAGGTAGGCAATCCTCCGTCGGCATGATTGGTTCTGATCTGACCTGAAGGAATATGGCCTCCGGTTAACCCTGCGGGTGAGAAAATGATTATGCCCCCCTTATCGGAAGTGGCCCAGATGGTGCCGTCATGCATGCCCCGGATGGCTTTTACAATGCCGTTAACGCAACCGACCTGTCCCATCGTTTCGGGATGATCGAAATCTTCCGTGGCCGGATCAAAAACACTGACTCCGTTTTCTGTGCCGGTCCATACCTTGCCGTCGGAATGAATGTAAATTGAATAAACCGACTGTCCTCCCAAAGATTCGGGCCTTGAAGGATCATGACGATAGGTGGTATAGTCGAGTGTCTTGAGATTTATCCTGGTAAGCCCGTTGAATTCGTGGCCTAAATAAATGTAGTTTCCTTCCGGATCCTGAGCGGAACACCATATTCTTGATGGAAAATCATCGGGTTTGTTTTCATAAACAGGGGTCAAGGTTTCGTTGACCGGATTCAGAATCTCAGGGGGAGCCGTGTAGTGAGTGATCCAGATATTGTTATCAGACGCCACTGATAAAGCCGTGACATCCTTTACTTTCATCTTCGTCTTGAACTTGGATATCTGTCCCGTCTTATAGTTATAGCAGAAGAGTCCGTTCTGTCGGGAGGCTATCCAGATTCTGTCAGGATTAACAGGATCCTGGAGAATACAGTTGAGCTCATTTGTCTCTAAACCGGAGTTCTCTTTTGTGAATTTTATAAAATTTCCTCCATTGAATCTGTTCAGACCATAATTTGTCACTACCCATACAAAACCGTATGAGTCCTGATTGATGCTCCGGATATAATTGTCGCAAAGTCCGTCGCTGTAATCAAGACTTTGTCGATAATAGGCAGGTCGCTCCAAAGCCATAACAGAAACTGAATTACATATCAGCAATAGATAAAACAGGAAATTTTTCATTGATATCAGATTAATCTAATTCACGAAAAGATAATGAGCTTCAATTTCGTAGTGCAAATTTAGTCAAACATGACGAAGCGTAAGGGTCGGAATCGCTCATCTATGGTGAAAAATATGTCAATTCTCAATTATCAGATAAGTCATATTACATATTGGTCTCATAAGCAAGAATAATTGCAACTATCACAACAGACATCTCGCTGAAACTGTCGCATAAGATAAAATAATGTCATAATAATGATGTTGAAAGATTATTACCAAAGGTTGACAGAATTTTACAGATTATAAAAATCAATAAATGTTAATTTTGCATTCAAAATCAAATTATTGATAAGTTTTAAGGCGCATGAGAAACTCGTTTTAAGAACTCCTATTGTAAGTGCTGCCTTTTATTGACTGTGAGAATCGAAGAAATTATAAGTGTTTCAGTTGTAAAAAGAATAAGGTAAGATTCATTTTTTTAAGGTTTGAACTAACTAATATCATCAAAACTAAATTAAATGGCAATGAACAAATCTCAGACATGGGAAAAACTGGCAGCAGCAGCGTTGCTTCTGGCAGGCACGTCATGCCTCGGCACGATGCCCGTCATGGCTAATCCGGCGGCGGCTCCTCAGAGTCAGCAGGCTTCTGAACAAGTTTCAGGAACTGTAGTGGATTCAAATGGTGAACCCCTGATTGGTGCGACTGTAATGGTTAAGGGTAGCTCGGTCGGTACGGCTACCGATATTAATGGCGAATTTAAAATTAAAGCAAGTCCGAACGCCATCCTTGTCATTTCTTATGTTGGCTACGAAACAAAAGAGGTTAAGGCTTCAACAACTCCTCTCACCGTGACTCTTAATGATAATGAGTCATTGCTCAATGAGGTCGTTGTGGTTGGTTACGGCGTACAGAGAAAAAGTGATATCACAGGCTCTGTCACCTCTGTCGGTAAGGACCGTCTTTCTAAATTGCCGGTGAGCAATGTGCTCCAGGCTATGCAGGGTGCCACTTCGGGTGTCACCATCCAGCAGTCTTCTTCAATCCCGGGTGACGCACCCTCAACTATCGTGCGCGGTCAGAATTCTATCAATGCCAATTCCGGTCCGTATGTAGTAGTCGACGGTATTCCTTTGAATAATACCGGTGGTTCACTCGCTGACATCGCTCCTAATGATATCGAATCTATAGAAATTCTTAAAGATGCCTCCGCTACCGCTATTTATGGTACTAACGGTGCTAACGGTGTAATCCTCGTCACTACTAAAAGAGGTAAAGAGGGCAAGCCGAAAGTTACTTACAGCGGCTATGTCGGTATCGAGGATTTCTCAAAGAAACTGAAATTTTGCGACGGATATGAGCTCAACCAGCGTTACAAAGATTATGTGGCTCAGAATCCCGGTGAAACAATGTATAACGAGGATGTGAAGTATGCCAATGAGGTTGACAACTTCAATGCCGGCATCCAGACCGACTGGCTTTATGACGTTGCATCCCGCAAAGGTGTGATCCAGGATCACAATGTCACTGTATCCGGTGGTTCGCAATACGCAAGATATTTCCTCTCTTTGGATTATCTTGACCAGAAGGGTATTTTGAAAGGTTACGACTACAAGCGTTATTCAGTGCGTACCAACCTTGACGTTGATGTGACCAAATGGTTCCAGATCGGTACAAATACCTTCATCGCATCACATAACCGCGACGGCGGACGTGTCAATCTGTTGAATGCTGAGGCAATGTCTCCTTGGGGAAAGGTTTATGAGGATGACGGCAGTCTCTGTATTTATCCTATGTACTCGGAGCAGCTCTGGAGCAACCCGCTTCTCGGCACCAAGAGAGATGATGAACGCAGAGCATGGAACATCAGTATCAACGGTTATGCTCAGATTGATTTCGGCAATATCTGGGCTCCTCTGAAAGGCTTACAGTACAGGTTCAACTTCGGTTATTCATACGCTCCTACCCGCAACAGCTGGTACACCGGACGTGAGACAAACGACCAGAACGGTACAGGTCAGATTAAAAATGCCGACACTCAGACCCGTCTTATAGAGAACCTTATCTACTATAACAGAGATTTCGGTAAAAACCGCATCGGTGTGACTCTTCTTGCCGCTTCAATGCGTAAGAAATATAGTGAGAACACAGCCAGATCTACAAAGTTTGTCAATGATAACCTGTCATTCAATAATCTTGGCGCCGGTGAGACACCGTCAGTAGGTTCTTACGCCGATCTCCGTACCACATCTTCGTTGATGGGACGTATCAACTATTCATTCGATAGCCGCTACCTCTTTACTTTCACTGTACGTCGTGACGGTAGCTCCGTATTCGGTTCCAATAATAAATATGGTACTTTCCCCTCAGTGGCTTTAGGTTGGAATATTGCTAATGAGAAATTTATGGAGCCTTCACAGAGCTGGCTCAACAATCTCAAGCTTCGCCTTTCTTACGGTAAGGCCGGTAACGAGGCTATCTCGGTTTACGAGACTATCCTCAAACTCGCAGTTGAGAAATATGCTATGGGTGGCAACTCTGTAGTGGGCCTCATCCCCTCCACCCGTCTTGCTAACAGCGACCTTTCATGGGAGACTACCAAGACTTTCAACATCGGTGTGGACTTCGGTTTCATCAACAACCGCATCACAGGTAACATCGATTTCTATTCTTCAACAACAACCGACCTTCTTCTTCTGCGTCGTCTCCCCAATCTGTCGGGTTACTCAGATGTATACTCCAACATGGGTAAGACAGCCAATAAGGGTGTTGAGCTTACAATCAATTCAAGAAATATCTCTACCAAGGACTTCACTTGGAATACAAGCCTCGTGTTCTCATGGAATGACAATAAGATCAAAGACCTCTATGGCGACAAGAAGGATGATACCGGCAACCGCTGGTTTATCGGACAGCCTATCGGCGTAATCTATGATTATGAAATGGTTGGTATCTGGCAGACTGA
>CAZPHL010000013.1:8837-16158 GCA_964586465.1 uncultured Sangeribacter sp. | reverse complement strand
CAGGATGCTTCATTCTGGCGTATCAAAGACATCACTCTCAGCTACACCTTCCCCGAGAAGTGGATGTCGAAAGTCGGCATTGACAACCTTATGATCTACGTATCAGGCCGTAACCTGAAAACATGGACCAACTGGACAGGTTGGGATCCGGAAACACGTCAGGATCCTCGCGGTTCAGGTTATTGGGAAAGCAACTATCCGTTTACCCGTACATACGTGTTCGGTCTCAACGTAACATTCTAAAGAAGCAAAAACAATGAAAGTAAATAAAATTTTAAGTTCTTTCGCTGTATTGTCAGTGCTATGTGGGGCGGCATCTTGCAGCGACTCGTATCTTGACGAGAAAGTATATTCATCGTATACACCTGACACAGTTGATGATGTGAACGGTAAGCTACTTGGCCTTCACAAGAGAGTAGGTAATCTCCTTGGTATGTCCGGTCGTCAGGGTTACACCGGCATCTGGCAGGACGGTACTGACGTAGGTGCCCCCGGTGATATCGAGGGTGTTGAGCGTCCGTTCTATCAGTATGGCGAGTTGGATTCAGAAAATGGCGGTGTCGGTTTCCTCTGGGAGAAGATGTATCAGATAGTGGCCGGTGCCAACCTCATCATCAACAATACAGAACAGGGCACTGATGCACAACGTGCAGAGGCTCGCTTCTTCAGAGCTTGGGCATATGATCAGCTCGTGACAGGGTGGGGCGACGTGCCTCTGATTGTAGAACCCGTCACATCGGCACGCACAGACTATGAGCGTACACCGAAGGAAGAGGTTGACAAGCTTATAGATGAGGATCTTCAGTATGCTATGGCTAATCTTCCTGATGTAAACGGTCTTGTAAAGGAGGCTCGCATCAGTAAAGGAGCCGCTTGCATCCTCGCAGGTCAGGCTTATAACCGTATGGGTTATCA
The DNA here is from genome assembly GCA_964586465.1 of uncultured Sangeribacter sp. Classification (GTDB taxonomy): domain Bacteria; phylum Bacteroidota; class Bacteroidia; order Bacteroidales; family Muribaculaceae; genus Lepagella. The sequence continues at coordinate 15,243 of CAZPHL010000013.1, read as the reverse complement.
GTACGGAAATTCCGCATACTATAAAAAGGCGGAGGATGCTTGCTCTGCAATTATCAATTCAGGCAGCTATAAACTGATTGAAGAGCGTTACGGCAAATTCCTCGCTGATGCCGGTGACTTCTATTCAGATATGTTCCGCTATGGAAATCAGCGTCGTTCTCAGGGTAATTCCGAGGTGGTATGGAACTTTGAGCAAGAGAATAATGCAAGTGTTCCTTCAGGCACCATTGATAACGCTCAGCAGCGCCGTAACTGGGTACCCGCTTTCCACAAACTTGACGGTATGCAGAATGCTGACTCTATCGGCGGTCGTGGCAACGGACGTCTCCGTCTGAGCAACTATGTTAAATATGGTGTCTTCGAGGATGGTGATATCCGTAATTCCAACCACAATATCCGCAGGGTGATGTGGTATAACCGTGAAGGGTGGGGTGGTGCAACCTACTATCTTGACAAGGATGGCTACCGTGTGCCCAACGATGATCCTAATGATCCTGATGTAGTGTCTACAGTTAATGTCACTGTTGGAAGCCGCGTTTATTATCACAAAGCCGACACCTTGAATGTGTTCTATCCTCACACTACCAAATGGGGTGCTTATGATCCGGCCGACGATTTCGGTTATGCAATGGTGAAAGACTTCCCGATGATGCGTTTTGCCGAGGCTTACCTTCTCAGAGCGGAGGCCCGCATGCGTCAGGGTGACAACCAGGGTGCAGCTGCCGATATCAATGTTTTGCGTGACCGTGCTTTCAAGGAGTCTCGAGAGTCTGCCGGTAATCCTAATCTCGGTAAGGTGGAGGCATCTCAGATGAATATCGACTTTATCCTCGATGAACGAATCCGTGAGCTTGTGGGAGAGGAGAATCGTCGGTTCACTCTCATGAGAACCGGAGAACTTACCAACAGGGTGAACATGATGGTGAGCGATAAGTGGAAAGAGATCGAGCCCACGAAGCAGATCACCGGTTATGATCCAAACAAACACTCACTACTCCCCATACCTTTAAGCAACATTCAGCTTAACAAGGATGCTGAATTGAAGCAAAATCCCGGTTATTGAAGCTAAGCGGACATTTTTCCGGCAATTAACGATGTCCCTTTATTCTATCCCCTTCCTGCAAAGGAGGGGGATTTTTAATACTATTACTTTTTTGCACTTTAAGTAAATCGCTGAATTTTTGTAAAAAAACGTGATAGTTTGATAATTTTGTTGCGTTGTCTATGATAAAAAGTGCAATTCGCGTTTTTTTATAGCAGTGTCAACATCTCTTCTAACGCTTTATTTTCATGTTATGTAATTTTGCGCCAGGAATTTTAACCAATAACTAACATAACATGAAAAAAGGAATCCTCAGCGCATTAATGCTCCTGCTCTTTGCAGTGACAGCGTATTCACAGGACATCACTGTGAACGGAACCGTTTATTCACGTGTGGATGACGAGCCCCTGATTGGTGCTACTGTCATGTGCATGGCGAATCAAAAAGGTACAGCCACTGATATTGATGGCTCATTCTCTCTGACAGTGCCGGAAGGCGCAACTCTCAAAATTTCTTATGTAGGGTATCAGACTGTAGAAGTACCCGCACAGGAATCAATGACGGTATATATGGATGAAGATGCCGGTCTGCTTGACGAACTCGTAGTGGTAGGTTATCAGACAGTACGTAAGGCCGACTTGACAGGTTCAGTTTCGGTAGTGAACACTAAATCACTTGAAACTACTGCCGATACAGACCCTATGCGTGCTCTCCAAGGTAAAGTGCCGGGTATGACAGTGTCTGCCACCGGTTCTCCTTCAGGTACAGGTACGGTGCGTATCCGTGGTATCGGTTCATTCAACTCTGATCAGAACCCTCTGTTCATTATTGACGGTGTGCCGACCACTGCAACTCTCAATTCTCTCAACATGAATGATATCGAGAGCATGCAGGTGCTTAAAGATGCCGCTTCTGCTTCTATTTACGGTTCTCGTGCTGCCAATGGTGTGATCATCATCACCACAAAGAAAGGCAAAGGCGCCGGAAAGGTAAATGTAAGTTTCAACGCCAACTTTACCACTCAGTTCTATTCTTCACAGTCGAAGATGAAACTCCTCAACACTCCCGGATATGCCACTGCTATGGCTCAGGCCGCTCTTAATGATGGAATCGACCCGGTTGCTTATGCTTCAAGCTACGGTCTTAACCTCAATGCCGCTTCCGGTTATCCAATCCGTGTCTATAACATCGCTACCGGACAATATCAGAACTATACTGTAAACGGTCAGTATGACGGTTTCATCAACAGAAAGCAGACAATGAGAATGTCTGACACTGATTGGCTTGATGAGATTTCACGCACAGGTTTCGCACAACACTATGATGCTTCAGTTTCAACTTCTTCAGAAAAGGGAACAGCTTTCTTCTCACTCGGTTATAAGAAAACAGAAGGTATCCTCAAATATACCAATTTCGAGAATGTCGCTGCTCGTATGAACACATCTTACGAAATTTCAAAGGTGCTGACTGTAGGTGAAAACTTCACACTTACTTATACTGATCAGGTGGACTGCGCTCCGCTTGAGAACGCCCTCAAGATGCCGACAATAGTTCCGGTGTTCGAGACTGACGGCGTTACTTATGCCGGTCCTGTAGGAAGTATGGCCGACCGTCAGAACCCTCTCCGTGAGCTTGCTTTCAATAAAAATAATGCTCTCAATGTATGGCGTCTTTTCGGTAATGCCTATATCGACATCAAACCTGTAAGTGGTCTTGTGCTCCGTTCAAACTTCGGTCTTGATTATGATGCTGCCTTCATCCACTCCTACAATTATACTTTCCACAGCGACATCGTAAACAACGACACCAACTCAACCACACTTTCACAGGCCAACGATACAAAATGGACCTGGACCAATACCGCCAACTACAATTTCTCAATCAAGGATGTCCACAACTTCACGGTGCTCGCCGGTATGGAAATGTTCCGCCAGAGCCGTATCGATTTCTCAGGCTACAATGAGAACTACGATATCGAGACTCCCGATTACATGTACCCCGATGCTTCATCAGGTGTAGAACGTTCAACCGGTAACAAATCGGCATACGCTCTCGTCTCATTCTTCGGAAAAGTTGACTATAACTGGAAAGACCTGCTTCTCGCTTCATTCACTATCCGTCATGACGGTTCAAGCCGTTTCGGTAGCAACAACCGCTATGGTACCTTCCCCGCCGCTACTCTCGGCTACCGTATCTCTGAAAATATCAATAAAGCTTGGCTCGATGAACTCAAACTCCGTCTCTCCTGGGGTAAGACCGGTAATCAGGCTATCTCCAACACCGCACGTTATGCTCTTTATATCGCCGACTACGGTAACGACCGCGTGACTTCTACAGCTTACGACCTTCTTCTCCAGCAGAGCGGTATCTTCCCTTCAGGCTACTATGCAAGCCAGACTGCCAATCCAAATCTGAAATGGGAAACCACTATCCAGTATAATGCCGGTGTAGACTTCGGAATGTTCCGTAACCGCCTTATAGGTGCTGTCGATGCTTATATCAAAGATGTAAAGGATATGCTTATCATCCCGGCTTATCTCGGTTCAACCGGTGAGGGTGGTGCAAGCTGGCTTAACGGTCCTTCTCTCCGCAACTGGGGTATGGAATTTCAGATTGGTTGGCGCGATGAATTGGCTTGCGGCTTCAATTACAGAGCAAATCTTAACTTAGACTTCTATCGCAACCGCGTAACTTACCTCCCTCTCACCACTACCGGTTCATACGTTCACACTACTACTGAGAATCTGGTACAATCACGTCAGCCTTACGGTTCAATAGTAGGTTATGTATTCGACGGTCTGTTCCAGAATGAGCAAGAAGTACAAGGTTATGGCCAGCCCAATGCTCGCGTCGGTGGTATGAAATATAAAGATATCAATGGTGACGGACAGATCACTCCTGATGACCAGACCTGGATCTTCAACCCCGTGCCCGATCTCTCTTTCGGTCTTAACCTTGAATGTTCCTACAAGAACTTTGATTTCCAGATGTTCTGGCAAGGTGTTCTCGGACAGGATGTTTATAACAATCAGAAATTCCAGAATGACTTCTGGGCTGTGACCGACGCAGGTAGCAACAAGGGTCAGCGTGTACTCGATGCATGGCTTCCCAATGTTAACTCAAAGTCAACAATCCCGATGCTGTCAACCAACAATAACAGTGACGAAGGCCGTGCTTCTTCATACTTCGTAGAAAATGGTTCTTATGCCAAGCTTCGTACACTCCAGATCGGTTATAATATACCCGAAAAGATTCTTGAAAAGTTGCGTATGTCCAAAGCCAGAGTTTATGTTTCAGGTAACAACATCGCTACTATAAAGAGCAGCAGCCTCACCTGTACAGATCCCGAGAATCCCAACTGGGCTTACCCGATTCCGACATCTTTCACATTCGGTCTGCAAGTCGACTTCTGATAAGAATCAAATATATTTTAATCAGGATAAACAGGAATCGAGATTCTTATAGAATTTATGAATTACAGAAGAATGACTAAAACTAACTCCTTTAAAAACGGATTAAAAATGAAATCTTTAAAATCATATATACTCCCTCTTGTTGCTCTTGGCCTTACGGCTTGCAACGATTTCATCGATGTACCACCAACAGGCGTGGTAGACGGTGACCTGGCTTACTCTCAGCCTGACAAGATGGTAAATGCAGCATACGCCTCTCTTGGCGACTGCTGGTATACCTATCCTTTCAACTTGTGGCCCTACGGTGACCTCGGTTCTGACGACTGTATGAAGGGTGGCGGCGGCCTTACCGATACAGGCTACCATCCCATGGAGATCTGGTCAACCCTGACTTCCACTCCGGGAGAGCTCGACGAACTCTGGTATCGCCTCTACTGTAACATTTCTCGTTGCAACCGTGCTCTCGTGGCGCTCGAAGAACACGGCGTTGAGAAACTTGGTGAGAAAACCGCAGCTCAGCGTGTCGGAGAGGTTCACTTCCTCCGTGGCCACAGCTATTTCAAGCTTCTCACTATGTTCCGTCAAATTCCCTGGGTTGATGAAGAGGTTTTCAGAAATAATCTTCAGGAGCAAACTCCCAATAACCAGTTCACATACGCTGAACTCTGGCAGAAGGTGATCAATGAATTCGAAATGGCCTACAACGCTCTTCCTGAAGAAGTAACTGACGGTGGCGGTCGCGCCAACAAAATTGCGGCAGCGTCCTATCTTGCCAAGTGCTACCTTACAATTGCCTGGGGCGATGGTTATGAGGCTACCGACGGTGTAAGCTTCATCAATAAAGACTACATGCAGAAGGTAGTGGATTACACTGATATTGTAGCTAATTCTCAGTATGGTTATCTCGAGGACTTCGGTGATATCTTCCTGCCTGAATACAAAAACAGCAAGGAATCAATCTTCGCTGTTCAGACCTCTCAATACACTGAAGATAATACCCGTTTCGGTCGTGCCAACTGGTCAAACATGCTAAACGGTTGCTGGGGTATGTGGTCATGCGGATGGGATTTCCATAAACCTTCACAGAATCTTGTGGATGCTTATAAGACAAAAGACGGTCTTCCGATGTTTGACGATTATGACCAAACCAGCGAGTATCCTGTTATGGATAATGTCAATTCTCAGAAATGGGATCCCCGTCTCTTCCATACTGTAGGTATGCCTTCATTCCCTTACAAATATGAGAATGAGTATATGATGACCACAGCTAACTCTCGTACACCTAACGATTACGGTTATTACACATCACTTAAGGATGTGCCTCAGCGTAGCGGCGGTGAAACTTTTGAGGGTTCATGGCAAGCTTTCGCAATGAATGATTACGTATTCCGCTACACAGATGTAATGCTCATGCGTGCCGAAGCGATGATCGAGCTCGGAAACCTTGAAGGTGCGCGTGCCATTATCAACGATATCCGTCAGCGTGCGGCTGATTCAGTTGACAAGCATATCGCCTACGCAAAGGACTTCTGTGAGATTGCCCAGTATTCAGCCGCTGCATTCGGTGATCAGGCTCATGCCCGTGAATGTCTCCGTTGGGAGCGTCGTCTGGAGATGGCTATGGAAAGCAGCCGTTATTTCGACCTTCGCCGCTGGGGTATTGCCTCAACCGTGCTCAACAGCTATTTTGAGAAAGCTAAGAACTCAAGCTACGATGGTCAGGACTACGGTAAATATTATGAAAGCGCTCATTATACTGCAGGAAAGAACGAATTCTATCCCGTGCCTTATAACCAGCTTTACTACGTGCCCGGTCTTTACGTCCAGAACCAAGGATATTAAACTCTACATCCGGAACCAAGGAAATTAAAAATGTGTCAACTCCGGTAGTGGGTAATTTCCACTGCCGGTTGACCGAAAAACTATAATTGGGTAATAAAAATGATAATGG
>CAZPHL010000013.1:0-8737 GCA_964586465.1 uncultured Sangeribacter sp. | reverse complement strand
TCAGCGGCTATAAAGGCTTCCCGGTAATGGACGGCAGTTATAGCATGAGGCCATAACTTCACCGTATGCTCCGGCTGAACGGATGGCGATGTAATCACCACGGCGTGTGAGAGGTAACAGTTCGTCAACTCCGAATGTGTCGGATGATTCACAGATGGGGCCGACAACATCATAAGTTTCCAACTTCTCTGATGTAGAAGAGATATTCTCAATTTTATGATGAGCTTGATAAAGGGCCGGACGTATTAAAGCCGCCATGCCTCCATCAAGTATCACAAACCGTTTTCCTACTCCCTCCTTTACAAATACGACTTTACAGATGAGCGAACCACATTGGGCAACGATGGCACGGCCCAATTCAAAATGGAGCTGTTGACCGGGTTTCAAAGGCAGATTCTCCTTGAAGACATCGAAATAGCTTTTGAAATCAGGAATCGGATTTTCATCAGGATTATCATAGTCAATTCCTAAGCCTCCTCCGACATTTATGCTCGGAATCACTATACCCGGAAATTGTTCCTCGAGTTCTTTTTCAATTTCAAGAATACGTTCACACAATATCTTATAAGGAGTGAGATCGGTGATCTGACTGCCGATGTGGAAGTGCAGCCCCTTGAAAGAGAGGTTGTCTGATTCGAGGCATTTCTTCACGAGACGGGAGAGCACTTCACGCGCGATACCGAATTTATTTTCAGCCAAACCGGTTGTGATATAATGATGTGTATGGGCATCGATATTCGGATTAACACGTAACGCCACAGGGGCTTTTACCGACATGGAAGAGGCGATCTCCTCTATAACTTCCAGTTCTTCTGCCGATTCCACATTGAAGCAACCGATTCCGAGTTCGAGTGCCGTACGGATTTCTGTATCTGTTTTTCCAACACCGGCAAAAACAATTTTAGGAGTGGGGAAACCGGCCGACACAGCAGCCTGGATCTCACCTATACTTACGGTGTCGGCTCCGAGTCCGGCAGCCGCAATCCTGCGCATCACCTCCGGATTGGCATTGGCTTTCACGGCATAATGCACGCAATAACCCGGTACGTCTGAGGCTTCGATGACCGCTTGAAGTGTCTCATCAAGCAAATGCAAGTCGTAATAATAAAACGGTGTCTGCACCGAAGCAAAATGATCTATGGGAAAGTATGTCTTAGTCATGCTATAACTTCTTTTTATTTAGCGAAACACCCTCGTCATTTCTGGCGAAGGTGTGTAACAAGTTAGAAAAGATGGCGGCTCAGAAGCTGTAAGGCTCTGATTTTATCCGCTTTGCGTATTAACAGTGAGATGTTATAATTGCTGCCGCCGTATGAAATCATTCTCACCGGAATTTCCCGGAGGGCGTTGACAACTTCGGCTTCAAACCCTCTGTTCTGCCATTCGAGATCGCCAACCACACACACGATAACCATGTCATGATCAACGGTAACGTTACTGAATTCAGAGAGTTCGGATATAATCTCATTAAGACAACGCTCGTTGTCAATTGTGACGGAGACACCCACCTCTGATGTTGTGATCATATCGATAGGAGTGTGGTGTTTTTCAAAAATTTCAAACACCCTGCGTAAGAAACCGTAGGCAAGGAGCATGTGGCTGCTCTTGATCTTTATAGCCGTGATATTGTCTTTGGCAGCTACCGCCTTGATGGTCTGGGTGGGTTTCGTGTTGAATATTACCGTTCCCGGAGCTTCCGGTTGCATGGTATTGAGAAGTCTCACCGGTATATTTGCATATTTGGCAGGGAGCACACATGTGGGGTGAAGAATTTTAGCTCCGAAATAAGCCAGCTCGGCAGCTTCCTCAAAATGTAGTTCGCTCACAGGCTTAGTGCCTTCCACAAAGCGGGGATCATTGTTATGCATACCGTCAATATCGGTCCATATCTGAATCTCCTCGGCTCCAATCGCAGCTCCGATAAGTGACGCGGTGTAATCGCTGCCGCCACGTTGAAGATTGTCGATTTCTCCTTCATGGTTACGGCAGATAAATCCCTGTGTCAGAAATACATCTACATCAGGATATTTTAAAAGGATTTTATTAAGATTTTCTTTGATCAAAGGTTGGTCAGGTTCACCTTCAGGAGTCAGACGCATGAATTCAGTAGCGTCAAGGAGCACATAATTAAGGCCTTGCTCACGCATATATAATGCCACGAGCATCGTCGAAAGCTTTTCGCCGTAAGCTACAATCTCCTTTTCAATCTTTTCATTGAAAGGTCCGGAGATATATGAACGGAGTTGTGCAAAGATATCGTCAAGTTTCGCTAAAGCCTCTTTGTAGGTTTCCGGTTCTGACAGTAATTCGTAAGCAGTGTGCTTATATTTTTTCTCAAGGTCGTCAATATGTTTTGTAGCATTGGCTTTTTCACCATCTGCAAGATATTGCGAGAGAGTGATCAGGCTGTTGGTCGTTCCCGACATTGCGCTGAGCACCACAGTGACGTTTCCGGCAGCCTTTACCAAGCTTACCACATTTTTCATTCTCTGGGCACTTCCAACCGAAGTGCCGCCAAATTTCATTACCTTCATATATTAATTGAAAACCTGTTGTTCAACAGAATAGCATCGGTGACAACATTTCTTATTGAAGTTATTGATGGGCCTTACGAAGATATGAACCCTCTTTTGATTTTTACGATAAAACTTATTCAAAGTAACCTACGGAATAAGAAATGATTTCACCAACACTGTGTTTACCTATAGAAATTGTGCAAAATTAATCAAAAAATCCGATATATGTAAATTAATGACCAAATAATCCATATTGTAGCTGCATTTCCATCCTTTTTCACTATAAAATTCATTTTTTTATGTGTCGAAGGCAAAACACAAATACAGAATTGTGAAATTCACGAATACAGGATTGTGAACTTAAAGACGTTCTCGACAAAATGCCGAAAGCGTCCTTACTTTGGTGGATTACTGTGACTATTGCAAAATACCGGAGGAGGATGAGTTAGTTACTGAAGGTTCATTGCCTTGTTTTACTTTCTTTCCGAATCCCAAGGTATATGTGGCGGATAGCTGTATCAATGCATGACTGCTTCCATTATACAGTTGCTCGTGCGTGTCATAGAAGGCACTGTGCATTACCTGATATGAACTACGCCAGTTCCATCTTGTGAGATTTATGATATTGGCGTTCAGATTCCATTTTGAATTAGACCATCCTATCGCTATATACCAGTCACTCTTATTTTTATTCCAGATGCCGTTTACGCTTCCATCCGGACTCTCTGCCGCTGATATGTAAGTCAGGGCAAAATTCCAATTGCCCAAATAATAGCGTGCTTGTACATACCCGTATATATTTGAATGGTTAATATTGTATGGGTGTCCGTTATGATTCAGACCTTGTGCAACCATGGCAGTAACCATAAGCTTTCTTTCGAAAAACCTTGCTGTGCCTTTTATTCCGTATCTTGCCTGCGAATATCCTCCTGATGGTTGTATTATTGTTCGAAGTATACCCTCTGATGTTGGCACATAGTTAAAAACATACCTGTCACCCACAATCCATCCGGATGCGAATGCCGATAAGTTGAGATTATTATTGGGTATCCATGTGTAATTTACACTGAATTCATAACTTTTCAGGGGAACCAGACCTGGATTTCCCGTGTATTTAAGAAAAGGAGAAGATGTAATTATATTTGCACTTCTGAAACTTGGCAAAGGGTGTTTTGTGCCATAATGGAAATCAGCGGCTAAAGAGTGCTTTTTTCTGAGAGTGTATTGCAAAGATACGTCTAACGAGGGTCTTGACGGTCGCTCAACTGTAGAAGAAAACTCCAGTCTGTCCCAATCATATCCAAATCCTATTATTCCATAAAAATTACCTGCCGAAAAATTGTAGGATATGCCAATACCTATTCTTGATGATTTAATCCGGTCAAGAGAGGAAGCACTGCCGGCATAACGGGTGCGGTTGTATTCATGAAAACCGGTAATGTCAGCAAGAAGGGTGCCATAGCGACCAAAATTGTGATTAAATTTAATATCACCCTCTAAATGTGAAGTATTATCGTCGGCTGAATTTTTGATCGGTGAAAAGCCGTCCTCAATGTAAGTAGAATTGCTTTCACTGTGAGTGAACACATATTTAGGAGTAAAGGTTAGAGTGTTGTTATGTGGCAAAATAAAGAAGTAATACCCGTTGTACGACAGAAATCTTGAGCTTTTATCCGACAAAGAATTATAGAATGTAGCGGGTAAAAAGTCAGAGGTGAATGAAACAACGCCATTTCTGTCAGAATGAGGTGATGTATTGATACTACCGTCTATTTCCGAAGAAGCCTGAATCACATCAGATCTATATAAGGCCCTGAATGCTGCGAAATATTGCCGGTTAGAGGTCTTTGATGATGTGGTTCTCGAATTGCGGTCAAATGTCATGTAATCTCCGTTTTCTTGTGGAAGACGGAAAGTTTCAGTTAAATTTGAACCATAATGACTGTTATCCATGTTAAACCCATATCCCATTAGATCGTATGTCATTTTCTTATACTGAAACCGCATATTTCCCAATAATTGTTCTGAGAAACTTATAAGATTCGCGTGGCCGAAACCTTTCACGTATCCGCCATATTCATATTGCTGCATAATGAAATTTACAACATATTGGTTTCCTTGCAATCGGGGATCTGAGGGTTGCTCATAAAACTCGACCCTTTTTACATCCGCTATTCTCATAGCTCTCAAGTCATTTTCGGAAGCAGGAATGTAATCGATGAATACTGCTACCGGTTTTCCTGTATTGGTCTTAATATTACTTCCGGAAATCGCATCTATCTGAGGAATAGCCATGTGGCTCAAGAGATCTTTTCCCGTCTGTGATGCGTTTTTTTGACGTTGAGTTGGACGATAAATACTTTTGTCAGACAATAAGGAGGCGTTGTCTGCTTCAACGGTTACAGTTTTTAAATTAATCGGGAGCTCAGGTAAGATGATTGTACCCACTCGGAACGAATTGAATTTTTTATAAGTAGTACTATAACCGATACATGATAGTTTTGCGAGGACACCTTGTCTGTCGCAAGGTATAGAGAAATGACCTGTTTCATTGGTTATTCCGTAGGTCAGCACTGTTGAATCATTCGGTGCGAGCATCATGACGGTCGCCGCTACGACAGGTTCACCGTCAGCCCCGATTACATTACCGGTATATATGAATTTACCATGCTGGAGTGCCTCAACATAATAACTGTCCTTGGTCTTTGTAATTGTTACGGGATTCAGACCTATCAACTGACGCAAAGCATCGTATGGATTGTCTGCATAAACATTCGAGTTGGTGCGGTATTTTTCAAGCTCGTTATATATGAAGTTGATATCAAGCTCCGGATGATCTTTCAAAACAGTTTGAATAGCCTTGGGAAGTGGAATTGAATTAAACCGATAAGAGAACTTCTCAGCGTTTGCCATTATAATGTTAATGACCGTTATAAACAGTATAATTATTCTTTTCATTGGATCAATCTATAGTAATGGTTTTGTCATTGATAGTGATATGAATCTGTTCAATATTATGAAAAACATTGAGCTACTTCCCCGATACTTGAAGATTGATCCCGGCGGAAGTAAAGTCGCATTGATTTTTAAGCATCCAACACCAACTATAGAGCCCGGGGCGGTAAAAGAAATTATACCTACGGCTAAACTCGCCGGTATAATGCGTGACAGCAGTTTTTCTAAGATAGTATCAAGACGTCTGTCAAATTTATCCATTTTCTGAAAGTTTTGGAGTAACAAATCTATATATATTATGACTCGGAAAACCATTTAATGAGTGGAGCTCTCTATCGTCATACATCTATATGACCCCTTACCTACAAAAAAACTAACCTCTCGGCTAAAAATTTTTACAAACACTATTATTTAATTAATCGACATCAATTATAAATGGGACAAAAAAAAATTGACTGTCATCACGACAACCAATCTTCCATTAACCTTAAAATCTAATACCATGAAAAACTCAATGCAAAATTACAATTTATATTTCATATAACCTATTATGCACCTCAAAAAATACAATTGTTTAACACTTTTTAGAGATAATGGTTTGTTTTCTTTATTTTGTTATCATAATTTTGCAATTAGAACATGATTCTGAGCTTTTAATTCTCTCATTTTCTCATTGAGTATGTAAATAAGATACTCAATTTCATGAATAGGATGAGAGGAAAATACATATAATTCTCTTAAACATATATACTTTTTACATGAACCGATTTATAAAATTTACACTTATGTCAGCTCTCACAGGAGTTATGGCAGGTTGTGGGTCGGCTAAGCTCGAATATCCGCAAGCCCCGTCGGATGCCACAGTAACCGATGAATATTTTGGAACAGTTGTGGCTGATCCCTATCGTCCACTCGAAAATGATACTGCTCCGGCTACTCTCGAATGGGTGAAAGCCGAAAATGAGGTGACAGAAAACTATCTCTCACAGATACCGTTCCGCGACAAGATTCGTGAGAGATTGACTCATCTCAACAATTATAAAAAAACCGGTCTGCCCGCTAAGGCCAAAGACGGTAAATATTATTATTATGAGAATGACGGCCTTCAGAATCAAAGTGTGATATATCGTACAGATTCTATCGGAGGTACGCCTGAAGTCTTTCTCGATCCCAATACACTTTCCGACGACGGTACGGTGGCGCTTCAAGGTATCAGTAGGTCAAATGACGGGAAATTTACCGCTTATATAGTAGCACGTAACGGTTCTGACTGGAACGAGATCTATGTGATGGACACAGAGTCAAAGAAACTCCTCGATGAACATATCGAATGGGTGAAATTCTCAGGAGCCGACTGGCAGGGCGACGGTTTCTACTATAGTTCTTATCCACGTCCGGAAAAGGGTAAAGAATTTTCAAATGCCAATGAAAATCATCAGATTTATTATCATAAGCTCGGTACGCCTCAGAGTGAAGATCGTCTTGTATATGAAGACAAGGCTCATCCATTGCATTTCCATAGCGCATACGTGCCTGAATCGGAAGATTATCTATTTGTGTCAGGTTCCGGCGAAGGAATCGGTAACTCTCTGATGGTAAAGAATCTCAAGAACGGAGGCGATTGGGTAGTGATGGAGCCAAGTCAGGATTATGAGCTTAACATTCAGGATATGGCCAACGGTAAAGTATATATCCTTACCAATTGGAACGCTCCCAAAAACCGTCTTATGGTTGCTGACATTAAGAATCCGCAAAGATCAAATTGGAAAGAACTTGTCCCTGAAGGGGAAGGAGTAATGAAGGGTATGCAGTTTGCAGGCGACAAAATGATTGTCACTTATGAGAAGGATGCATCCGATCATGCTTACATATATGATAAGGAGGGAAAATTGATACGTGAAATGGAATTCCCGACATACGGTTCTGTTGGAATCTCCTCCGATAAGGACAATGATGAAGTGTACTATGCCATTTCTTCATTTACCTATCCGTCGACCCGGTTCTCATACGATCTTGCCACAGGAGAAAGCAAAATGATCGGACAGACTGAAATCGAGGGTATCAATCTTGATGATTTTGTAACAGAGCAGGTATTCTATCCCTCAGCCGACGGTACAAAAATTCCTATGTTCATAACCTATAAGAAAGGTCTTAAAAAAGATGGTAAAAATCCTACTTATCTGTATGGTTACGGAGGTTTCAATGTTTCTTTGACACCGGGTTTCTCTGCCAACCGTCTTTTATGGCTTGAAAATGGAGGCATATACGCTCAGGCTAATCTTCGTGGTGGTTCGGAATACGGTGAGGAATGGCATCTTGCAGGTACAAAACAGAACAAGATGAACGTATTCAATGACTTCATAGCAGCTGCTGAGTATCTTATTAAGGAAGGATGGACTTCTCCCGATTACCTTACTATAGAAGGAGGAAGTAATGGAGGTCTGTTGGTAGGCGCTACAGTTAATCTGCGTCCCGATCTTTTCAAAGTGGCTATACCGCGTGTAGGAGTCATGGATATGATGCGTTATCATCTTTTCACCATAGGTTGGAATTGGGCTTCGGATTATGGCACGAGTGCCGACTCCAAAGAAATGGCTGATTATCTTCTGAGCTATTCTCCGATACATAATATCAAGAATGACGGTACTCCTTATCCGGCAATACTCGTGACTACAGCCGATCATGATGACCGTGTGGTTCCGGCCCACTCATTTAAATATGCGGCTACTCTCCAGGCTTCCGATACAGGCGATGCACCGAAACTTATCAGAATTGATAGTAAGGCCGGTCATGGTGGTGGAAAACCGATGTCAAAAGTTATTGATGAATACACCGATCTTTACTCATTTATATTCAAAAACATCGGTATGACTCCTAAATGAGACTCATTCAATAACAAAGACTGAATGAAATAATTCACTGCCAAAGATTGAATGAAATAATTTTCTGACAATGCCTGAATGAAATTAATGGGCATGATTGAATGAGAAGACTTCATTTTTATAAATCGCTATAAGCAGGTTGAGGCAAATCAGAAATTTTTATCCCTTTCTGATTTGCCTCAATTTCTATATAGAAGTAGGATATATTTAGGATTGGAGATGAATTAGAAGAGAAAAAATTGAGCGATTTTTGTTAATGAATATAAAAACATGGTGCATAATGTAAATAATTATTAAAAACCAAGAATTTTTGTATGTTTTATAGCATGGTTTGAAAAATAATTATTAATTTTGCATTGAGTTTTTCATGGTATTAGATTTTAA
>CAZPHL010000012.1:36140-37401 GCA_964586465.1 uncultured Sangeribacter sp. | reverse complement strand
CACTTCTTTTTGAAAGTGGATATATCACAATTAAAAATTATGAGGATGAACTTGGAATTTTTACACTCGGACTTCCTAATCTTGAAGTGGCAAAAAGTTTTACAGAGGTCCTTCTTCCAATATATTCAGGATATGAAAGAGAAAAGACTAATGAAATATACATCAAGATGCGTAAATATTTGGTCAAAGGAGAAGCCGATGCTTTCATGGAGGGATTGAAGACATTCCTTCACGGCAACCCTTATGGATTGACGGAATTGGACAAGAGTGAGAAATATTTCCGGAGTTGTCTTTTTTTAATGTTACGAGCTCTTGGATTCGAACCGTTGGCAGAGCTCCAGACATGTAATGCCCGTATGGACATGATAATAAAGACTAACCGCTTTATCTACATATTCGAACTTAAAACCGATGGCAGTGCTCAGGAAGCCATGGAGCAGATTAACGAAAAAGGTTATCATCTTCCATTCCTCAACTCAGGAAAAGAAATTATCAAGATAGGAGCCAATTATTCTTCCTCTATTAATAATATAGACAGTTGGCTAATAGAAAAGTATTAACTTAAGCCCACCGTATCAGTTATCAGTACTTAATCTTCTAAAAATTGAAAAATAGGAACGTGTCTTGGTGTCCCCTACTATAGCAATAATCTCGACCTTCTTTGGACAATCCATAGTGACAGTAGTATGAAGTAATTCTTCCAATTGATAAGCACAAAATGATTTCAACATGATATTTAAGTCATATATATTTTTCAATTTCTTAATAACACTCCTTATCGGATTCTCAATAGCCTCCTGCACGCACAACCAAAGTGCATCTGATATTATTTCGGAAGGTTTCCATTTAGCAAATGAAGGTAAATATGATGAAGCCCAACTGAAATGTTTACAGGCGGAGGAATTCAACGATTCGATATTGGCTTCTGGCATCCTACCTTGCAGGGCGTATTCTATGTGCAGAAGCTGAAATATGGTAATCCTGTAAGAAAATATAATAAACCTTTATATACCCTTTCTCTAAATAATCGCTTTGATATTCCCGGAGGTTTTTACGGATATTTCAATATATTTGGTCTGGGAACAGGCAATCAGGATGTTATTTACAGCCGAGGGTCTTGGCAAGCATCTATAACCTTGAATAAGACGTGGAAAAATTGGACTTTTACCATAATTGCAAACGACATTTTCAACACATGGCGACAGAGATTTGTTACACTCACCAATACCGTAGATTATTCATCAGATATCAAAGGAGCATC
>CAZPHL010000012.1:32698-36040 GCA_964586465.1 uncultured Sangeribacter sp. | reverse complement strand
TATTGCGAAACTTATGAATTATCGTTAATTTAGAGCAGAAAAAACAGAACATGAATAAGTATTTGAATAAATATGTGCAAGAGCATGAAAAAATGAACGAGTACTATAATGCTCGAAAATACCGGACGTTGAAATATGCTGCCCTAACAGCTGTCGCACTTGGAGTCATCTTGCTCCTTTGCATAGCTTTCTATCTAGACCATATCCCGCAAAATGTCATGTTGATAATGCGAGTATGTGCCGGTTTATGTGCTATAACATTTGTCGTGCTTGTCACTATCATAACCTATCGTGCAAACAAAGAACACGTAACCAATCGCCGAAATAATAGGTAATTTAGTTCCGGTATCCCCCACCCCGTCATGTTCTCCCCGTTCTTTCACCAAAATATAATTACTTTTGGATAAGGTCTGACAATTTTAATACATACATAGAACATGTTGACCTCAATGCATGGCGCGAGATTTGTGTTAGCAAAGCCACTCTATGCCATTTTGCTCAAGGAGAGGATTTTGTCTCTATAGGTAATGTTGGTCACTACATTGGATATATCCAATCCGGCTCTCTTAAATATGTTGCAATTTCACCTGATGGGGTTGCTTTGACGAAATCGTTTGGATAAATTAATAAAGTATTGTTGACAAAAACAATTACATATCTATGTAGACAATAAAATCACTTCAATCTATTTGAGTTGATTTGTGCCTCTTCATGTTCTGCAGAGGTCACACCAAGTGTTTCACCAATTCCTGATATTATTATCCATAATTTCCCGATCATTGATGGTCCGGAATCAACAGATTCATTGAGAACTATCCTGATTTGCAAGATACATGGCTTTGAATATTAGTGCGTAGGCAGGCCATTTACACAAAAAAAACAGAAGCTGATATTAAAAAGATGATTCATTAGTACGCTTGCTCGAAAGTTGAAAGTATGGATTTGGATAGTACCTGCTTAAAACGTTCAAATACTTTTCAGACCTAAATAAATATCACTGGTGTACACTAAAAATTTTAGAGTACACCAGTGATATAATATAGAGAAATAGGCTATTTAGCGTGCACAAAATATGTCATTTTAATTGGAATTGATTAACTTTGTTACTCAAATAGCAAAAAAAAGCACCAACGAAGGCTCCCCTTGCATAACCTGTCGTACTCAACATATTTAAGAAAATGAAAAATATCTTTACTATACTTCTTTGTGCGTTTTTTACGTCTTCTATATATTCTCAAAATTCGAATATAAAGGTTAGTTATAACTATCATTTTTTCACTTCAAGAGGCTTTGAGGTCAATAGACCAATGATTTTGACGTTTTCAAATGTCAAATCAAAATTCTATAACCCCGAGACTAACCGAATAGACTCAATACGTAACACTCCGGAAGGAAAAGCTGAGTTGGAAGCATATATCAATAGCGTTAAATGGACGAGAGAAAATTTTAAGGATTATCCTGCCCGATGGGAAAAAATGTATGTTGAGAAAGATCGAGAAAAGAATGAAATGACAGTTTACGATACCGTTGCAGGTGAAGACCGTTACACTTATACTGAGTCCTTAGCCGGTATTAATTGGGAACTTACTGATTCCGTAACCGGTATCATGGGCTATAATTGCCAGATGGCAAAATGTGATTATCACGGTAGACATTGGACTGTATGGTTCACAACAGATATACCTGTTTCTGAAGGACCTTGGAAACTTCAAGGTTTACCCGGACTTATCTTAAAAGCAGTAGAAAATGATGAGATGTATGAATTTACAGCTACCGGAATTGAAGTTTATGAAAAAGATATAGAGCCGGTTTATGAGAAAGATATATATGAAAAAATCGACAGAAAAGAATTATATAACACGAAACGGCTTATTGATGAGAACTTTGGAGGTTTTGTAAAAGCCCGTACCGGCGTCTCCCTTCCTCAAAATATGAAAGCTACACAAATGAAAAAGGATTATGATTATATTGAGACTGATTATCGCTGAATATTCTTACATAACTCCGAAACCGATTTCAAAGATTAAAAATCCTCAACATTTGTTTAGATCTTTTATTTGTAGTATATAAAGAATATAGCCCTTCACAACAATTCCTAAGTCCCTTCGTTTTATATCCGGGTCTAAATTAGTAAGATTTTGTTAATTCCCTTGACCCCAATGAACATACTAAGACAATGTTCTTCGATATGTTCACTATTCCTATATATTTTTATTCAAACCTTTATAACTATCATGCAACTTTAAAATTGATAATGATTAGATATTTGATAAAAATGTCACGCGGATTCCGCTGGCGGATCACTTTGAGTGCCCTCTGCGGGATTATACGTGTGCTGACCGGTTTGGGATTCGTTGCTCTGAGCAAGCGTGCTGTAGATTTAGCTACCGGGGCGGCAGAGGGCAATCTCTTAATTTGTGTGACAGGACTTATCGGAGCAATCGCCATCGAGTTGGTATGCTCAGCAGTAGGTAACCGCACGACGGATCTGGCTGAATCTGAGATGAGAAATAAGATTCAAAGACGTCTTTTCCGCCATTCTCTTAATGCGGAGTGGAATGGTATGGAAACTTACCATTCCGGGGATGTCCTGTCGCGTATCACTGAAGATAGCCGAGTGGCTGCGGAATGTCTTTGCCGTACGGTCCCAACGATCATCATTGCTCTTGTACAGTTTGTCGGTGCCTTCATATTCCTTTGTTATTTCAGTCCTTGGCTTGCAATAGCTCTGACTGCAATTTTACCAATATTTATGATTGCAGGGAAAGTATTTTTCCGCAAGACAAAAGTCCTGACCGACAAGATTCGTGACATCGAAAGCCGACTTCAGGAAAGTATGCAGGAAAGCTTACACCATCGCATTCTGCTTATCACATGCAACTATACAAAGAGAACGATTGAAAATATTACTGCTCTTCTTCAAAATCGATACGACTTTATTCGCAAACGATCTAATCTCACTGTTTTCTCACGAACTGCAGTCATAGCAGGATTCCAGTCAGGCTATCTTGCAGCTTTCCTATGGGGCATAGCGGGCCTTCGGAATGGTACGATAACTTTCGGCATGATGACGGCTTATCTCCAGCTGGCTGGACAGATACAGCGTCCCATGGCAGAGTTGGCCAGATTGTTTCCCGGTTTAATTCAATCACACACCGCCTTTTCACGTCTCGAAGAGATTGAGAAAGTGCCTTCGGAAGATGAGTCCACCGTTGAGGAGACAAATAACAATTACCTACCCTTAGGAATAGAATTGAGTAATGTTTCATTCTCATATCGGGATAAGGGCGGCCTTATCTTTGAGAAATTCAACTATACCTTCCAACCGGGCAGCAAAACCGC